>JAJDZQ010000170.1 GCA_022824565.1 Anaerolineae bacterium
GGACCGACCTTGATCGAGTTTGTCGTTGAAAAAGAAGAAATGGTTTATCCGATGGTGCCGGCTGGCGCCGACCTGCATGATATGAAGCGCAGACCCAAGCCAGGAGAATGATGATGGCGCAGCAGCCGACCGTCAACAAGGTGACTGTGGTGGCGCTGGTAGAAAACGAGCCGGGCGTGCTGAACCGCATTGCCAGTTTGTTTCGACGCCGCGCGTTCAATATTGATAGCCTGACCGTCGGGCGCACGCACAAGCCCGATATCTCGCGCATGACCATCCGCGTCGACGCAGGACCGGAGTATGCCCGCAAGATCGCCAACAACCTGCAGAAACTGGTCAATGTGATTGATGTGCGCGTCATCGACAACGAACCGCACATCGAACGCGATTTGGCGCTTATCAAAGTACGCAGCGACGATGCCTATTCGCGCAATACCCTCACCGAGATCTGCGACCGTTATCCCGCGCGCATCGTCGATGTGGGACCGAAAGTGGCGATTATTGAAATGGTCGGCACCGAAATTTTCGTCGAGAAATTCATAGACGAAGTGCGCCCGATCGGCATTATAGAGATGATCCGCACTGGTATCGTCTCGATGGGGCGTGGCACGCGCATCCACGATACCAGCGTTACCCGGCGCGATCTGGCGCGCGCCGCATTACAAGCGTCCGCTATGCGCAACGGCAGAATCGTCTAATAAAACAGGCGCTGTCTGCGCAAGTATTTGCTCACACCCAGTTCAGGAGACAGGCGACAAATGGCAACACTCTACTACGACAACGACGCGAACTTGGCGCTGCTCGATGGCAAGACGATCGCTGTGATCGGTTATGGCAGCCAGGGGCACGCCCACGCCTTGAACGCGCGCGACAACGGGCAGCGAGTCGTCATTGGCTTGCACGAAGGCAGCCGCAGCAAAGCCAAAGCCGAGGCCGATGGCTTGCCGGTTTGCAGCGTGGCCGAAGCCAGCGCCCAGGCAGATATCGTCATGGTGCTCATCCCCGATACGCGCCAGGGCGATGTCTACCGCGAGCATATCGGTCCTCATCTCAAAGCTGGCGCTATGCTCATGTTCGCGCATGGCTTCAACATCCACTTCAAAGAAATCGTGCCGCCGGCCAGCGTCGATGTCGCCATGGTCGCGCCAAAAGCGCCCGGACATCGTGTGCGCGAGGTCTTCACAGAAGGCGCTGGCACGCCCGGGCTCATCGCCATCGAGCAAGATGCGACCGGCAACGCGCTGGCTCTGGGCTTGGCTTATGCGAAGGCGATAGGCTGTACGCGCGCCGGCGTCATCGAAACCACATTTAAGGAAGAGACCGAGACCGATCTCTTCGGCGAGCAGGTGGTGCTTTGCGGTGGCGTAACCGCGCTCATCCGCGCCAGCTTCGAGACGCTCGTCAAAGCCGGTTATCAGCCCGAAGTCGCTTACTTTGAATGCCTGCACGAGTTGAAGCTCATTGTCGACCTGCTTTACGAAGGCGGCTTGAGCTATATGTGGTACAGCGTCAGCAATACAGCCGAGCACGGCGGCTATTCAATAGGCGACCAATTTGAAGAGTCGGTGAAGGAAGAAATGGCTGGCGTCTTGCAGCGCATCCAAAATGGCGATTTCGCCCGCAAGTGGATCGAAGAGAATCGGCAGGGACGCCCCAATTTTAATGCGCGGCGTCAACGCGAGCACGACCTGCTCATCGAAAAAGTCGGGGCAGATCTGCGCCAGATGATGCCCTTCCTCGATGCCAAGAATATCAAACAAAGCGACTGAGCGATCGCCCACAATCACCAAGCTGTTGGGGGCTGGGCAGCGACTCGCCCGCGTAGCAAATTAGACAAGTTGAAAGGAAGGAGGTGTACGAATGTCGGAAGCTGGTCTTGCCAGGCTTAGCCTTCGCTTCGCTTTTGACCACACGCGATATTTGAAAGGAGCGCCTCCCTATGGCAACGCGAACATACGACGAAAATACCGTCATAATCTTTGACACCACCTTGCGCGATGGCGAGCAAAGCCCGGGCGCAACCCTTTCCAGCGCCGAGAAGCTGGAAATCGCCCGGCAGCTATCTGCGTTGGGTGTCGATGTCATAGAAGCCGGCTTCCCAGCCGCCTCGCCCGACGACCTGCGAGCTGTGCAGCGCATCGCCCGTGAAGTTGGCACGCCAGATGGACCGAGTGTGGCCGGCTTGGCGCGCGCGTTGGAAAGCGATATCCGCACGGCTTGGGAAGGGGTCAAGCAGGCTGCCAAACCACGCATCCACACCTTCCTCGGCACCTCGCCCAGCCACTTGGGCATGTTGCGAATCGACAAAGCAGAAGGCTTGCAGCGCATTCGCGATGCCGTAACCTTGGCGAAGAGCTTGTGCGACGATGTCGAGTTCAGCCCCATGGACGCGGGCCGAACCGATACCGAATACCTGATCCAAGCCTGTGCCGTGGCCGTCGAATGTGGCGCGACCACCCTGAACATTCCCGATACAGTCGGTTATGTCATGCCATCGGAATGGGCGGACACACTGGAAATGCTGATCAATGAGACGCCAGGTGCCGGACCGGGCAGCGGTGTGATCTGGTCGGTGCATTGTCACAACGACCTGGGTTTGGCGACCGCCAATACACTGGCTGGCTTGAAGCGCGGCGTGCGCCAGGTAGAAGTGACGATCAACGGCATCGGCGAGCGCGCCGGCAACACCAGCCTGGAAGAAGTCGTCATGGCCATCCATACGCGCAAGAGCTTTTATGACCTGCGCACCAATATCGACTCTACGCAAATCATGAAAACCAGCCGCATGGTGCGCAACTACATGGGCATGCCCGTGCAGCCCAACAAAGCCATTGTCGGGGCGAATGCCTTCGCGCATGAAAGCGGCATCCATCAGGACGGCGTGCTCAAAAATGCCGAGACCTTCGAGATCATGACGCCCGAAACAGTCGGCCTCACGCAGAGCAAGCTGGTGCTGGGCAAACACAGTGGTCGCCATGCCCTGCGCGTGCGACTCGGCGAGCTGGGTTACGCTGTCGATGGCGATGAGCTGATGGATGTCTTCCGCCGCTTCAAGACCCTGGCGGATATGAAAAAGACGGTGACCGATGCCGATCTGGAAGCGCTGGTTGCCGACGAAGCCGCGCAGAAATCTGAAGATTATTTCCGCCTGGTGGATATCCAGGTTGTGTGCGGCACGATGGGCATGCCCACGGCAACTGTCAAAATGGTCGACCAGCACGGCGCAGAAATCATCGTCGCGGCGACCGGGACGGGTCCGGTGGATGCGTCGTACCGCGCTGTAGACGAGATCATCCAAGCGCCCAGCACGTTGCTGGAATTCAATGTGCACAGCGTGACCGAAGGCATCGACGCGCTGGGCGAGGTCACTGTGCGCATCGCGCCCCAAGGCGGCAACCGCACCTTTGGCGGCTACGGTGCCGATAGCGATATCGTGGTATCCAGCGTAAAAGCCTATGTGTCGGCGTTGAATCGCATGATCGCCAGCCTGGGCTCGGACGATGTCGCCCCCGAAGGCGATGTCGCCATAGTCGGACTTTCAGCCTGAACGAACGGACAGATGAGGGATGTAAAATGACTGACAACGGAAGACCGCGCACGCTCTTTGAAAAAGTGTGGAATGCCCACACAGTGCGCGAACAAAGCGACGACACCCCGGCCGTGCTCTACATCGACCTGCACCTGGTGCACGAAGTCACCTCGCCACAGGCTTTTTCCATGCTGCGCGAACGCGGGCTGATGGTGCGCCGACCCGACCAGACGATCGGCACGATGGATCACAGCACGCCCACCACGCCTCGCAACGAGCAAGGCATCATCCCGATTGCCGATGCCATGGCGGCGCTGCAACTGGACACTTTCTCGCGCAATTGCAGCGACTTTGGCATCCCCATGTATGCGCTGGGCGACGAGCATCAGGGCATTGTACATGTCATTGGTCCCGAAAAAGGCTTGACGCAGCCTGGCATGACGATCGTCTGTGGCGATAGCCATACCAGCACACATGGCGCATTTGGCGCGCTGGCTTTTGGCATCGGCACCAGCGAGGTCGGGCATGTTTTGGCGACACAGACTCTGCTGCAGAACAAGCCACGCACCATGGCCATCAATGTCGAGGGGCGGCTGGGCGAAGGGGTGACGGCCAAAGACATCATTTTGGCGATCATCGCGCGCATCGGCATCGGCGGCGGCACGGGCCGGGTATTTGAATATCGCGGCGCAGCCATCCGCAACCTCAGCATGGAAGGGCGCATGACGGTTTGCAACATGTCTATCGAAGGCGGCGCCCGCGCTGGCATGGTCGCGCCCGATGACACGACCTTCGAATATATGTACGGGCGGCAGCATGCCCCCAGCGGCACGGACTGGGACGCGGCAATAGCCAATTGGCGAACATTGCCAAGCGACGCCGGCGCGGTCTTCGACCAGGAGATCACGTTAAGCGCCGATGCGTTGATCCCCATGATCACTTATGGCACGAATCCGGGCATGGGCATGCCGATTACTGAGGCTGTGCCCGCGCCGGCCGATGAGCCCGATATCAACAAGAAATCTGCGCTGGACAAGGCGCTCGCCTATATGGACTTGTCGCCCGGGCAGCAGTTGCTGGGCAAGGCGATTGATGTCGTCTTCATCGGCAGCTGCACCAACTCGCGCATTACAGACTTGCGGCAGGCGGCGAGCTTCATCGAGGGCCGCAAGGTCGCCGATTCGGTGCGCATGATGGTCGTGCCGGGTTCGCAGCAGGTGAAGAAGCAGGCGGAAAGCGAAGGGCTGGACGAAATCTTCCGGGCGGCTGGCGCGGAATGGCGCGAGGCTGGCTGTTCCATGTGCATCGCCATGAATGGCGACCAACTGCAGCCGGGGCAATACGCTGTTTCTACCAGCAACCGCAACTTCGAAGGGCGCCAGGGCAAGGGCGGACGCACCTTTTTGGCAAGCCCGCTCACAGCGGCGGCATCGGCTGTTTCGGGCGTGATTGCCGACCCGCGCGTCATGCTGGCGAATTAGGGAGGCGACAAATGGAAAAGCTACGGCATATCGAAGGCAGCATCGTGGGCATGCCAGTCAACGACATCGACACCGACCAGATCATCCCGGCGCGCTTTTTGAAAGTGACCGACAAAGCGGGCTTGGGCAAAGCGGCTTTCTGCGACTGGCGCTACCTGGAAGATGGCGAGACACCCAACCCCGATTTCATCCTCAATCGACCCGCTTATGCTGGCGCATCGGTCTTGGTGGCCGGCAACAACTTCGGCTGTGGCAGCTCGCGAGAGCATGCGCCTTGGGCTTTGCTGGGCGCAGGCTTCCAGGCGGTAATCAGCACCGACTTCGCTGATATCTTCCGCAACAACGCGCTCAAGAACGGCTTGCTGCCCATCGTCGTCGACCGCGATACCCAGCAGCAGTTGTTCAGCCTGGCCGACGAAGACCCGGGCACAACAGTCAGCGTCGATGTCGAAGCGCAGGCTTTGACCTTGCCCGATGGCCGCCGCGTCAACTTCCCGCTGGACGGATTCTCGAAGTATTGCCTGCTGCATGGCGTTGACCAACTTGGTTATCTGCTGGCGCTGGAAGGCGATGTGCAGGCCTACGAGGCGAGCAAGCCCCAACGTGTGACAACGACTGTCTGACCGCGAATTTTTTTTGGAAGGGCGCAGCTGATGCAGAAAGTCGCAATTTATGACACGACCCTGCGCGACGGCAGCCAGCGCGAGGGCGTCTCTTTTTCCGTGGCCGACAAACTGCATATCACGCGCCTGCTGGACGAGCTGGGCGTTGACTATATCGAAGGCGGCTGGCCTGGCTCGAACCCCAAAGACGCCGCCTATTTTGACCAGGTGAGCGCGCTCGACCTGGCGCACGCCAAGATCGCTGCCTTTGGTTCGACGCGGCGCAAAGGCATCGCGCCAGAAAATGACGCCAACATCCGCGCGCTGGTGGCTGCCGATACGCCGGTGGTGACGGTGGTCGGCAAGACATCCATGCTGCATGTGACCGATGTGCTGCAAACCACAGCCTCTGAAAACCTGCGCATGATTGAGGACAGCCTGGCATTTTTGAAATCGCTGGGCAAAGAAGTCATCTATGACGCCGAGCATTTCTTTGACGGCGCAAAGCTGGATATGGAATATGGCTTCGACACCTTGGCGGCGGCGGCGGCTGGCGGCGCGGATGTCATCGTGCTCTGCGATACCAACGGCGGCTCGATGCCCTGGGAAACTGCGGAGTTCTTTAGGCGCGCGCGTGAGCTTTTTCCTGAAATGGTCTTCGGCATTCATACGCACAATGACAGTGAACTGGCGGTGGCGAATTCCCTGGCGGCGGTGCGGGCCGGGGCGGCGCATGTTCAAGGCACGATCAATGGCTATGGCGAGCGCTGCGGCAACGCCAACCTGTGCAGCATCATCCCCGATCTGATTATCAAGATGGGCTTGCCTTGCCTGGCGCGCGATGGACAACTGGCGATTTTGACGCATTTGTCGCGGGCAGTTGCCGAGATCGCCAACCTGGCGCCCGATACGCATTTGCCGTATGTGGGCAAGAGCGCCTTCGCGCACAAAGGCGGCATCCATGTGGCTGCCATGCGGCGCAATGTCGACAGCTATCAACATATCGAGCCAGAATTGGTCGGCAACAAGACGCGCGTGCTGGTGTCGGATTTGTCGGGCCGCGGCAACCTGCTCAGCAAATCGGAAGAACTCGGACTGGATGTTTCGCGGTTCGAAGCGACGCAGGTCTTGAACGACATCAAAGAACTGGAGAATGCCGGCTTTGTCTTCGAAGGCGCAGAAGCCTCGGTGGCGGTGCGCTTGCGGCGGGCATCGGCGGATTATGAGCCGCTTTTCACTTTGCTCGATTTCACTGTGATTGTCGAAGATCGGCGCGGACGCGGCCAACTGGCAGAGGCTATGGTCAAGCTGGATGTCGATGGCGATGTCGTGCACACAGCCGCCGAGGGCAATGGGCCCGTCAATGCGCTGGACCTGGCGCTGCGCAAGGCTTTGCTGCCGCTGTATCCGGCGCTGCGCGATATCCAGTTGGTCGATTACAAAGTGCGCATCATCGACAGCCAGCATGCCACCGGCGCGATGACCCGTGTATTGATCGACTCGTATAATGGCAAAAAGCGCTGGAGCACTGTCGGCGCCGGCACCGACATTATCTGCGCGAGCTGGCTGGCGCTGGTCGACAGCGTCGAATATGGTTTGTCCATAGCCAGTGTCGAAGGCGAAGCAACTTCTTTGGAAATGGCGCGCTAACATACTTGTGGCAAATCAACTGGTGGAAGGAAAACCAATGCAGGCGACAATTGCGGTACTTTCTGGCGATGGCATCGGGCCCGAAGTGGTTTCACATGCGACCGCGCTGCTGGCTGCGCTTGCCGATAAACACGGTCATCAATTTCGATTTGTGCATGGGCTAATCGGCGGCATCGCCATTGACGAAACGGGCGATCCGCTGCCGCCAGAAACTGTCGCCATCTGCGAAGCTGCCGATGCCATTTTGCTTGGCGCGGTCGGCGGACCAAAGTGGTCCGATCCCACAGCGACTGTCCAGCCCGAACGTGGCTTGTTGGGCTTGCGGCAGCATTTTGGTCTCTTCGCCAACTTGCGCCCGGTCAAAACGTATCCGGCCCTGGCGGCGCAGGCTCCGCTGCGCGCAGATCTGCTGCAAGATGTCGATATTCTCTTTGTGCGCGAGCTGGTCAGTGGCATCTATTTTGGCGAACGCCAGGAACAAGGCGCAGGCGATATCTCCTTCGACACCATGACCTATACGAGCGCCCAGGTCGAACAAGTGGCGAATGTGGCTTTTCGCGCGGCGCAAGGCCGGCGTGGCAAACTTTGTTCGGTGGACAAAGCCAATGTGCTGGCTTCCATGCGGCTGTGGCGACGCACGGTTGTGGCCTTGCACGAAGAATACGCCGATGTCGAGCTGGAGCATTTGCTGGTGGACGCGGCGACCATGCACTTGCTGACGCGCCCGGGCAGCTTCGATGTCATCGTGGCGGGCAACATGTTCGGCGACATCTTGAGCGACGAAGCTTCTGTGCTGGCGGGCAGTCTGGGCATGTTGCCGTCCGCTTCGCTGCGCGCCGACAATTTTGGCTTGTACGAGCCGGTGCATGGCACTGCGCCCGATATCGCCGGGCAAGGCAAAGCCAACCCGATCGGCATGTTTCTCAGCGCGGCGCTGCTGCTGCGTTACAGCTTGCAGCTGGAAGAAGAGGCAAGCGCGATTGAGGCGGCTGTTGATGCGGCGCTTGCCGATGGCTTGCGCACGGCAGATATTGCCAGCGGCGATGAGACGCCCGTTTCTACCGATGAATTCGCGGCTGCGGTTTTGGCGCGCATCGAAACTTCCTAAACCTGGTCAGGCGGGCTGCAACTCTGTCTGAGCTCGAACCCGCGTGATATTCGCGCCCAGTTGACTCAGCAGGTCATCTATCCCTTCGTAACCGCGGTCGATCTGGTAGATATTATTGATGGTGCTTTCGCCTTCGGCAGCCAGCGCCGCCAGCAGGATCGTCGCGCCCGCGCGGATGTTGTCGGCAGTGAGGCGGGCCGGCTTCAAGCGATCCACCCCTTTGACGATGCAGGCACCGCCTTGGCTGATGAGGATGTCTGCGCCCATCTGCAGCAGCGATTCGGCGTAATCGTAGCGGTTGTCAAAGACGCGCTCGCGGATGTAGCTCGTCCCGTCCGACAGGCAAGACAGCGCGACGACGCAGGGCTGCAAGTCCGTTGGAAAGCCGGGATAGGGGTATGTCTGGATGTTAATCGGGTTCAGCCGTTTGCGCCGGCCTTGTACGCGGATCGATTTGCCTTGGATGCCGATCGTCACGCCCATTTGCTCCAGCTTGGCACAGACGATACGCAGATGCTGCGGTTCGGCATCGTGCACGGTCACATCGCCGCCGGTGATCGCCGCAGCCATCATGAATGTGCCGGTCACCAGCCGGTCGGACACGGGCGTATAATCTGTGGCGCGCAGCCGCTCGACGCCCTGGATGAAAAGCGTATGGGTGCCCAATCCGCGGATATCGGCGCCCATGGCATTCAGAAAGTTGCCAAAATCGATGACTTCGGGCTCGACCGAGGCATTTTCTAGGATCGTTTGTCCTTCTGCCAGCGCCGCCGCCAGCATCAGGTTCTCAGTGCCCGTGTGGCTGGGCCAGTCTAGGTATAGCAGAGTTCCACGAAAGCGCCGACCTTCGAGCTCGGCGATGGTACGGCCATCGTCAAAGTATTGCACATCTGCGCCCAGCCGCGCGAAGCCACGATGATGAAAGTCGATCTTGCGCGTGCCAATATCGCAGCCGCCACTGCCTGGCAATTCCACATAGCCCAGGCGAATTTGCAGTGGCGCAAGAAAGAGCACAGAGCCACGAAAGCGCTCGGTGATATCGGCGGGCAAGATCCCGTTGTTGACACCGCTGGCGTCTATGCGGGCTGTTTTGCTATGCCGGTCATAGTCGACACTTGCGCCAACCACCCGCAGCAGTTCAAAGGCGCAATCTACATCTTCGATATCGGGCACCTGGCGCAGGATCGTTTCGCCATCTTCGACCACAATAGCAGCGGCGATCATCGCCAGGATGGCGTTCTTGGCGCGCTGCACATGAATCTGGCCTTGCAGCGGCTGACCGCCATACACGCGAAATGCGGAGTCGATCATGTCTGCTGTGTCCTCTTCGTTGACTGAATTCCTGGTCGCCAGCATAGCACAAAGGGGCAAAATGCGATAACGGCAGGGCGCGCAATTGTCGCTCACTGTGCCTTGTGCTATAGTGCCGTCCGCAAAATTGCTCAACAGGCAGTCAATCCGTGTCGCGCCGGCGTTTCATTTCCAGATGCTCGGCAGCTTCGCAGACCAAGGGGCTGCAATGCCAAAACCAAAAAACCAGCCAGACCGCCAATACCGTGGCGCCAGCACACGATCGGTGCACGGTGGCGCAGCGCGTGACAAAGGCTTCCACGCCCTGACCACGCCCATCGTGCAGACGGCCACTTTCGCATTCAAGAATACGGCCGAACTCATCGCGTTTCTGGATGCCAAGGTGTATGGCGGAGAGCTTGACCGCGAAGAATATGCGCGCTATGGCAATCCGTCGACCTGGTCGCTCGAGGCGCGCATCGCCCAGCTGGAAGGCGCTAGCGACGCGCTTGTGTATCCCAGTGGCATGTCGGCAGTCACCTCGCTCTTCTTGACTGTGCTGCGCCCGGGCACACACATCATCATGACCGATGATTGCTATCGGCGCACCCGTCAGTTTTGCCTGACGACACTGAAAAAGTTCGGCATCGAAACCAGTATCGTGCCCATGTGCGATTATGACGCGCTGGAGGCCGCTATCATGCCTGGGCAGACGCGCTTCATCTTCACCGAGACGCCGACCAACCCCTACCTGCGGGTGGTGGACCTGGCGCGCCTGGTCGATCTGGCGCGGGCGAATCGCGCTTTGACCTTGCTGGATACGACATTTGCCACGCCGGTCAACCTGCGCCCGCTGGACTATGGCATCGACTTTGTTATGCACAGCGCGACCAAATACTTCGGCGGGCACAACGATGTGCTGGGCGGGGCGATCGCTGGCGATGCGGGGCGCATCAAGGCATTAAAAGATGCCCGCGGCATGTTTGGCAATGTCATCGACCCGCATCAAGCCTTCTTGATCGAGCGCGGGTTGAAGACCCTGGCCGTGCGCGTGCGCCATCAAAACGAGGCAGCTTTGCAAGTCGCGCGATTCCTGGAGCAGCACAGCAAGATCGACCGCGTGCACTATCCTGGCTTGGCATCGCACCCCGACCACGAAATCGCCTGCGCTCAGATGAGCGGCTTTGGTGGGGTGGTCAGCTTCGAGGTGGCGGGCGACATCCACGCGACCAGCGACTTCATCGACCGGCTGCGCATCCCGTATATCGCGCCCAGCCTCGGCGGCACAGAGAGCCTGATCGAACAGCCGGCCTATGTGAGCTACTACGACCTCAGTCCGCAAGAACGGCAAGCGGCCGGCATCGGCGACAATCTGGTGCGCTTTGCTCTGGGCATAGAAGATGCCGAAGATCTCATCGCCGATCTCGATGATGCGCTGCGGCAAGTGCCAATTGCGTGAATACGCTCTGAAGCCCCCAAAATACTTGGCAGCAGACTATCCAGCAAAACCTCAGTATTAAGCCCTTCCCTGATACTTGGGAGAGGGGTTTGGGGCGGGGGGTAGCCCCTCCCTCATGTTGGTGTAGGGGAGCTTAGCAACGCCACGATTTGCTCAAGATCGGCTTCGGCGCTGAGCAGGGGATTGCGCCATTTTGGCGTGATGCCCGGCAGTTCATCTGCATGATAACCGATAGTGGCTTGCGGGTCTTTCAGCACATGCCCGGTCAGCACGCCCAGAACGGTGTCGCCGCGTTTGATGATGCCGCGCTCGACCAGTTTGCGCGTCCCCGCCACCGAACAGGCAGACGCCGGCTCGCAGCCGATGCCGATGCCATCAATCAGCGCTTTGGCATCCATGATCTGCTGATCGCTGACTTGCTCGACTACGCCGCCCGTCCATTCCAGCGCGCGGATGGCTTTCTGCAAGTTGACGGGATCGCCAATTTTGATAGCCGTGGCGATGGTCTCGGCATGTACAGGCTGGAAACCGCGAAAGCCGCCGCTGTAATGCCGGTAGAGCGGGTTTGCGCCTTCGGCTTGCACAATCGCCAGTCGCGGCAGCCGGTCGATTAGCCCGAGCTGATGCATCTCCAGCAGCGCCTTGCCAAATGCCGAGCTGTTGCCCAGATTGCCGCCGGGCACGACAATCCATTCCGGCGTTTGCCAGCGCATTTGTTGCAGCGCCTCGAACATTATCGTCTTTTGCCCCTCCAGCCGAAAAGGGTTGATGCTGTTGAGCACATAGATGCCCAGCCGCTCCGCCACCTGACGCACCAACGCCATATTGCGATCGAAGTCGGCGTTGATCTGCAGGCAGGTGCCGCCATAAGCGATTCCCTGCGCCAGCTTGCCCAGCGCAATTGCCGTGTTTTGCAAAAATATGATGCCTTGCATGCCGGCCAGAGCCGCGTAGGAAGCCATGGACGCGGAGGTATTGCCCGTCGAGGCGCAGGCGACCCGTTGCATGCCCAGGCGCCGGGCATGGGTGACGCCGCTGGTCATGCCGCGGTCTTTGAAAGAGCCAGTCGGGTTTTCGCCTTCGTGCTTGAGCAAGAGCGTATCGACGCCGGCATAGGCTGCAACGCGGGGCAAAGGATATAGGTTCGTATTGCCCTCGCCGCGGCTGACGATTTGCTCGTCTGCAATACCGGGATATACGATTTCTTTATAGCGCCAGACACCGCTGCTGGTTGGCGAATCCAGCGCGCCCAAGCGTTCGTCAAACAGCGAGCGCGTGATCTGTTTTGCGCTTTTGTCAAAGTCGTGCGCGACATCCAGCAAGCCGCCGCAACGTTCACAAGCATAGATGACATGCATAAGTGGGTATTGTTGCGCGCAATCAATACATTGTAGACTGCTTGGCATTCGCAGCACCTCGCGCCCGGCAAGGCAGCAAGGATAACGGCAGCGCATGGCATATTCCAGTGTAGAAGCCTTCGCCCCGGCGACGGTGGCCAATCTGGGCGTCGGCTTCGATATTCTGGGCATGGCGCTGGCTGGCATGGGCGACAAAGCGACTGTGTCGTGGCGAGATGCGCCAGAAATCGTCATCAGCCGCATAGATGGCGACAATGGGCATTTGCCGCGCGACCCACAACAAAATGTAGCCGCGGTATCGGCGCGCGCCATGCTCGCTCACTTGGGCGAAAAACGCGGGCTGCAAATTGAACTGGTCAAAGGCTTGCCCTTGGCCAGCGGCTTGGGCAGCAGCGCCGCCAGCGCAGTCGTCACGGTGATCGCCTTGAACAACTTGTTGGGCAAGCCGTTCACGCGCGAGCAGTTGCTGCCATTTTGCCTGGAAGGCGAGGCGCTGGTCAGTGGGTATCATGCCGACAATGTCGCGCCCTGCCTGCTGGGTGGGGTCGTGCTGGTGGCGGGCATCACAGTCGACGCGATCCAACCGCTGCCGATACCGGCCGATCTACATGTGGCGCTGGCGACGCCGGCTGTGGCAGTGCCGACCAATCAGGCGCGGGCGCTGCTGCCACAAACTGTGTCGCTTCGCCGGCTCATTCATCAGACAGGCATGGTCGGCAGGTTGGTCGATGCGCTGCATCGCGATGATTTGCAGGCGCTTGGGGCGGCGATGGAAGGCGACCAGGTCATCGAACCGGCGCGTGCGGGCTTGATGCCGCTGCTGGCAGAGATGCGGACCTTGGCAAAACGCAATGGTGCCATCGCGCTATTTATCGGCGGAGCGGGACCCACCCTCTGCGCGCTGTGCGATTGCGCCGAAGTAGCCCGGCGCGTCGCCGATGCCATGCAATCTGCGTATCGCGCAGCGAACTTCGCCTGCCTCGCCCAGGCCACCCGCATTGACCGCGCGGGCGCAGTTGTGTTGCGCGCGAGCTGAACAAGGGATTAAGCGCAGGGCAGTCGCACTACAGTAATTTCAACACAGAGAGCACAGAGGGCACAGAGAATAGCCATAGTAAAAGACAGCATTGGAGCATACTCCCGCAAAAGGAGTTCGCATTGGGATTTATCGGTGGGCAGCGTTCTTCTGCTTATACAAAGTGAAGATCTTTTCCCAGCATTCACAATCCCTCTGTGGTCTCTGTGCACTCTGTGGTCTCTGTGCACTCTGTGCACTCTGTGAACTCTGTGTAATCAATGAATTCACAATGGAGAACCAAATTTGACGCAATTGCGCAAGAGGTCGATTGTGAAAATCTTGACAATCTAGCGGCCTCTGCCTATACTGGTGCCATTATGTCGGGGACGGCTTTGTATTGGGATGCGGATTATGAGATCGTCCTGGCTTTGCTGCGCGCCTACCCCGATGCCGATTTGGACAATATCGGATTACATGAATTGAGTGAGCGCATCGTGCAGTTGCCGGACTTCGCCGACGACCCGGCGCTGGTCAACGATGCTATACTGAGGCAGATTCTGCGCGACTGGTATGAGGAGAGCGGCGAATAGATGGACTTGAATTTGCAAGAGCTCAACGCAACCGAATTCCCCGTGCCAGCCGAGCTGGAGAACAATATCGCTATCACCAGCCTCAGCCAGCTCTACAACTGGGGCAGGCGCAATTCCATGTGGCCCATGCTATTTGGATTGGCTTGTTGCGCTATCGAAATGATCGCCACTGCTTCATCACGCTTCGACTTTTCTCGCTTCGGCTTCGAGGTGATGCGCGCGACTCCCCGCCAAGCCGATTTGATGATCGTCTCTGGCACAGTGACCAAGAAGATGGTCGTGCCAATCGTGCGCCTGTACAACCAAATGCCCGAGCCAAAGTATGTGCTGGCGATGGGCGCTTGTGCCAGCGGCGGCGGACCGTTCAAAGAGGGCTACAATGTCGTCTCTGGCATGGACAAATACCTGCCAGTGGATGTGTATGTGCCGGGCTGCCCGCCGACTCCGCAAGCGCTGCTCTATGGGATGATCGCCCTGCAGCGCAAAATCGATGGCCAAAGTATCGCCAATGGCGACGATGTCCCCTGGTATGGCGCTGGCTCTGCCGAGCCGACGCCGGTGCCGGTGCTGGGTCCCGATATCATCGACCCGCGCCAGATGGACATGATTCGCCGCCAGGCAGAACGGGCTGCGCAAGAACTGGTGACCTTGGGCCTGCGCGAGCTGCCCGCCGCCATGCAGATGGTCCCCGCAAAAGCCGCCGCAAGCGCCGCCGCGCCAGCCGAAACTGCGCCTGTCGATGGGGACGCACTGGCTTTTGTCTTGCCCGCCGGTGGTACGCCCTGGACAGAAGCCGAAGATATCCGCGAGAAACGTCGGCTGCGCGCTTTGGCACGCAAGGCAGTTCGCGCCAGCCGCCGCGCCTCAACAGAAGAGGAATAAAGGACCATGCCCACTGCCGCGCCCGCCGCGCCCCTCACCAGCACGACCATAGACGGCGCAATCGACCATTTGCAAGCCACTTATCCCAAAGCGGTGAGCGCCGACAACCGCGAAGGCTATGGGGGCATCATTGTCGAAAGCGCGCAGTTGCTGGATGTTGCCCGCTTCATCCGCGACGAACTGGGTTTTGACTACTTGTCCAGCGCGACGGCTGTGGATTATCTGGGCGCTGGCGATCACATGGAAATGGTCTATCACGCCTATCGCAGCAGTGGTGGCGGCGCATTGGTCTTCAAGGCACAGACCGAACGCGACCAGGCCGAGATCCCGTCGCTGGTTTCGGTCTGGCGCGGGGCAGATTTCCAAGAGCGCGAAGCCTGGGACCTCTATGGCATCCATTTCCCTGGCCATCCCAATCTGAAGCGCATCTTGATGTGGGAAGGCTTTCACGGGCATCCGATGCGCAAGGATTGGCGCGAAGCCTATTATGAAGAAGAACAGAAACCGTTTGACAGCCGTTGGCCCGGTGGGCATGTGCATCGCGCCGAAGAGAAAAATGTCTTCGGCAAGAATGTCAGTTATCCGCGCGAAATCGACCTCAGCCGCCTGATGGATACATCCGAGTCGGCGGTATATCAGTCGCTGGGCTTGGGTGTGGATGTCGAGCGCGTGATGGACAAAGACGGCTTCGAGACCAATGAGCTGGTTGTGAACATGGGGCCACATCACCCCAGCACGCACGGCGTCTTCCGCATGGTGCTGACGGTCGATGGCGAGACGGTGACATCGCTCGAACCGGTGATGGGTTATTTGCATCGCAACCACGAAAAAATCGGCGAGCGCAACACCTACCTGCACAATATCCCCTTCACCGACCGCCTCGATTACATCAGCAGCATGGGCAACAACCATGGCTATGTGCTGGCGGTCGAGCAGTTGCTCAGCCTGGGGCGGCGCTACAACCAGCCGACTTATCGCTGCGAGGTGCTGCGCGTGCTGATGGTCGAGCTCAGCCGCATCGTCAATCACCTGTGGGCGATCGGCTTTTGGCTGAACGACATCGGCGCTTTTTTCACGCCGGTGCTCTATTTTATCCAAGAGCGCGAGCGCATTTTGGATTTCTTCGAGGCGGTGGCTGGCAGCCGCATGATGTGCAACTACATGCGCTTTGGCGGTCTGTTTGGCGATCTGCCCGAGCGCATCAAAAGCGTCAGCAACCTGACCAATGATCGCGCGCGCGATTACAACACCATACAATTCCTGACCGAGATGGTCAGCGAGCGCATCCCCCGCACCATTGACGAGCTGGAGCAATTGCTGACGCAAAACGAGATTCTCATCGAGCGCTCGGTTGGCGTGGGCGTGCTGGGCGCCGCAGACGCCATCAATTACAGCGCGGCTGGTCCGCTGTTGCGTGGCAGTGGCGTGCCCTATGATATTCGCCGCGCCGACCCCTACAGCATTTATGACGAGTTGGATTTTGATGTTGCGGTGGAAGACGCTGGCGACATGTATGCCCGCTATCGGGTTCGTGTCAAGGAATTGCGCGAAAGTGTGCGCATTTTGCGGCAGCTCTTGCCGCGTCTGGAAGCGACCAAAGGCCAGTCAATCTGGGCGGATGGCAAGCCGGGCGCATATGCTCCGCGCGTCCCCCTGGGCGAGGCTTATGGGCGTGTGGAAAATGGCAAGGGCGAGCTGGGTTATTACATCGTGTCGGCGGGTGGCAAAAGCGGCACTTCCAATCCCTGGCGCTATCATGTGCGCGCGCCCAGCTTCATCAACCTGACGCCCATGGGCATCATGAGCCAGGGCTACAAGGTCGCCGATATCGTGGGCATTCTGGGCAGCATCGACATCGTACTGGGCGAGACCGACCGCTAGGACAATCACAGCGAGGAGCAGCAATGTACGGAACTGGCTTGGCAAAAGGCTTGATGCTGACATTGCGGCATTTTGTCGACTCGTACATAGACGACATCCGCTATGGCTTTCGCAAGTACAGCCACTCGGTCGACAATTTTGGAATCCGCCAGGGCACGCAGACCAAAGGCGTCATCACGGTGCAGTATCCAGACGAAAAAGTGGCGGTGCCCGAGCGCTTTCGCTTTGTGCCATTTTTGATTGTCGAAGACGAATACCATCCCACGCGCGCCGGGAAAGACTGGTGCACCAGTTGTGGCATCTGCGCAAAAGTGTGCCCGCCGCAATGTATCTGGATCGTGCGCGGCAATGACCCGGCTACCGGACGGCCCGTGCCCGAGCCAGAAGCTTTCTTCATCGACATCGACATCTGCATGAATTGTGGTTACTGCGCAGAGTATTGTCCCTTTGACGCCATCAAGATGGATCATGACTACGAGTTGGCCAGTTATGACCGCACGACGCATCATATTCACGACAAAGAGCGCTTGTCCAAGCCGAATTCGTATTGGCGCAGCATCGCCCCGACGCGCGCCTATGAAGAGATGTTGGCGCGAGGCACCTGGGAGCACAAGGACGCCGCCAAAGAAGCTCGCCGCGGGAAATCCAGCAGCCGCAGCGCGCCTCGGCCAGCCGCAAAACCCGCGCCCGCTCCCGCCACAAAAGAGGCGCAACCAACTCCCGAGCCAGCTGTGAACGCAGCCCCAGCCCCAGCCGCAGCCGCAGAAGGCACAACACCCTGGAGCGAAGACGACGCCAAGCGCGAAGAACGCCGCCGCAAAGCCCTGGAACGCAAGGCGCGCCGAGCCGCCAAACGCGGTGGCTGACATGGACCAACTGCATGCGCAGGTGATGACGGCGCTGGGCACAGTCATCGAGCCCGAGCTCAATCGCGATATCGTCACGCTCAATATGGTGCGCGATCTGCAGGTGACCGATGGCATCGCCGCCTTCACCATCGTGCTGACGACGCCGGCCTGCCCCTTGAAGGATGTTTTTGTCGAGCGCTGCAATGCCGCTTTGATCGGGCGCGTGCCTGGCATCGAGCAGGTGCGCATCGGCTGGGATGCCCAGGTGCCTGCAGACCGGCGCATACACGGGCGGCTGGATGTGCCCATGAACAGCATCATTGCGGTCGCCAGTGGCAAGGGCGGGGTGGGCAAAAGCACTGTCGCCACGAACCTGGCTGTCTGCCTGGCCGCTGCTGGCGCAAGAGTCGGGCTGATTGACGCCGATATCTTAAACCCGAATATCCCGCAGATGTTTGGACTGGGCAGTGGCAGACCGCGTGTCGTCAACAAGAAGATGCAGCCGCTGGAAGTCTATGGAGTCAAACTGATCAGCAGCGGCTTTTTGACCTCGCCAGACAAGCCGATGATCATGCGCGGACCCATGCTGCACAGCGCCATCCGCCAGTTTTTCACCGATGTCGACTGGGGCATGCTGGACTATATGATCGTGGATTTGCCGCCGGGCACGGGCGATGCGCCGCTCTCCCTCGCGCAGTCATTCCCGCTCACGGGCAGCATCATCGTGACTCAGCCGCAAGCTGTCGCGGTGTCCGATGCCATTCGCGCCGCTGCCATGTTTGAGCAGTTGAAAGTGCCGGTGCTGGGCGTGGTGGAAAATATGTCGGGCGAGTTCTTTGGCAGTGGCGGAGGCGAGCAATTTGCTCACGAGCGCGGATTCGCCTTTTTGGGGCGCATCCCACTAGCGGCGTCCATTCGCAAAGGTGGCGATATCGGCCGACCGCTGCCGCTTCACGAGCCCTCGTCGGCGGCCGGGCAGGCTTTTCGCAAGCTGGCGCAAGATTGTGCCGCGCGCATCAGTGTTGCTGTGCTGCAAGGCGCAGATGTCATCCCCATCAACATCGTCGGCTAATCATCCATGCCGAATACCCGCACCTCGTCGCTGCTGCCGACCGGGTTGTAACGTCCAATTAGCAGCCAAAATGCGCAGTTCAGCAAGAGCGCCAAGGCAAATGCGCTCAGGGTCTCTTCGTGCAAGTTGCCCTTGATAAAGGCGTTTTGGCGGATCAGCAGCAAGCCCAACAGCACAAAGAAACCGACCAGCCGCCGTCGTTTCGGCTCGGCGCGTTGAACCATCAGCAGCAAGCCAGCCGCAGCCAGCGTGATGAGCAAGGTGTATCCCCAATCCATATCTGCCATTATACTCACAGTCTGGGTGAGGGTGAACAGCCAAGCGGGGCGACTCATGTTGACTTTCGAGCTATCCCGAAGCGGCGCAGCCAGTTTGGTTGAGGTCGCGGGCCAGCTGGACGCCGACGAGTCGATTCGGCTGCCCGCAGTCATCGGCGCAGAAATTGCAGCGGGCGCGCGCAGGCTCGCCTTGGATATGAGCGAGATCGACTACCTGGGCGAGGCCGGGTTGTTCGCGCTGATGCAGGCGCTGAAGCTGGCGCGGCGCAATGGGAGCGTTGTCTGCCTGGCGCAGCCTTCCGATGCCGTTCGCGAAGTTTTGGCGGCTTCTGGGCTCGACCAGCTCGTTCCGTCTTTTGACACGCGGGCAGAAGCGCTGGCTGCGCTGTGAGCGGTCTTAATTGCGGCGCCAGGCGTTGATGTCATCCAGGTTGACATATTCCGGCGCGGGCGGCAGGTAGTTGCCTTCGCATTCCTGGGCGGTCAACGGGATATCGGCGCGCGGCTGCAGCAACGGCGCTTGCGGATTGAAGTAATTCCAGGCGGCGCGCGAGACTTCTTCGACCAGCGACCACAACTTCTGATAATCCTGGAACTCCGACCGCTCCCACAGAAAAACTGAAATTACATAATGGCGACCATTGGGCGAATACACCACGCCAGCATCGCCGACGCTATCGGCGATCCAGCCATTCTTGTGCGAAATGCGCACGCCGCTCGGCAGGCCACCTTGCAGCAGGCGCAGCAGATCGTTGGCGCTGCCGAGTTCCAGCATCTGCCGGCACTCGCGCTGTGTGACTGCGTCGGGCAGCGCAACAGTCAAGCCGGAATTGTAGTGTGCGCAATCGTAAATGAGGCTGAAGAGTGTGCCCATGTCTTCGGCAGTTGTCTGGTTGAAAGGATCGGCTTCTGTATCGAAGTCTGGGTTTGGCCGGGTGGCGGGCGCTTGAATAGAGCCGAGCTGCTGTCCCTCGACACCCAGATAAAAGGGCGCGGTGATATAGGTGTTGCCGATGCCCAGCGCCTGAATCGTATCCGAGACGCGCCGCAACCCCCTGAAAATATCGCCGCCGCCAATGATCTCCATAAGCAAATTGGATGACGAGTTGTTGCTGCAAAGCAGCGAATTCGCCAGCAGCCAGGCTTCATCCTGGGTGGGCGGCGCGGTCAAGGCGCGAAAATACTCGACCATGATAGGCACTTTGATCGTGCTGGCAGCCGAAAAAGCCACATCGCCCAAAATGCTGAACTCTTCGCCATGACGCAGGTCCAGCACATAGATGGAAGCGACCGTGTTGACCCCGTCAAAGATGAAGCCTTTGTCGTCAAGCAGCGCGATGATGAGCTCTTGCAGCTCATTCAGGCGCAGCGCTTGTGTATCGACTTCGAAGCTGGGCAAGTCGACTGTTCGCTCAACAGCCGAGCGCAAAGCGGCATCGACCAGTTGCATGGCTTGGGGCACATCCAGGGTATTGCCGCTGCTGCCCGGATAGACCACGAGCGTCTGCAAGTCATAGGTGGCGCGGCCAGGCGAGTTGTCATAACGCGCGGCGATATCGTCAAGATAAGCTCGCAACGCATTTTCCTGATAATCAGCCATGAGCGGGATGTCGCGGGCTACGATCTGCTCGATACCCAACAGATAGTCGATAAATCGACGCCAGAATCCGCCGCCCAGCTCTCCCAATCTCAACGCGTCTGCCAACATTGGTTCGCTGCTGATGCGCCAACCCACCTGGTCGGGATAGAGCAGAATGAGCTGCGCGCCATTCGCATCTGGATACAGCAAATTGACCGGCTCGGCATAGGCGCGTTCCCAGCGCGACACGGCATCTCTTTCGCTCAAGCTGCTGATATTGATGCCGGCGACGCTGATGCCGGCTGGCAGTTGCTGTTCGCGACGGCTGAAACCGACCAGTTCATAGACCAGCAGGGCAATCGCCATGATAATCAGCAGCAATGACAAAGTCAGCAGCCACGGGAAGCCTGCGCGCCGCCGACGGTCGCCCAGGCTCGCGCTCATACTTCGCTCCGCAGTAGTTGTCTTGCCAGCTCGATGGCTCGGGCATGGAATGGCTTCAATGGCGGCATGTCATCGGCGGCCACCCAGCGATAGGCGAGCAACTCGTGGCTGAGCTTGCCGATTGAGCTTTCTGCCGCGCAAAGATAGGCGATGTCAATGTGATTGGGGGCTGTTTTTGCCACATGGATGACCCGCCGCACGCGCGCCGGCAGCGCAAGCTCTTCGTAGAGTTCGCGCAAGATGGCAGCGGCCGGGTCTTCGTCGGCGTCAATCCAGCCGCCCGGCAGCCCCCAGGCAAAACGCGGATGATAGACATGCTCGACCAACAGCACCGCGCCGGCTTCGTCCAAAATCACTGCGGCCACACCCAGGGTATAGCGCGGACGAGCCCGTTGGTAGACGAGATATGGCAGGCGCACAAGAGCCGGGAAACGGCGCACGAGGGTGGCGATTTGACGGCTCACGGGTTTGGCTTCGGCTGGTCTGGCATCGCCCCCGAGTCTAGAGCAGCCTAGGCGAGATTTCAACAGAAAGAGCTCGTCCAGACACGCGCCGCTGGACAGAATGCGCGCCCTGTGCCGCTTGTGAAATGTGCGCCTGTGCTATACTGGCAAGCTGAAGTCACCGTGGGCGGGCTGGGTGGTGTGTCTTGTCTCGAGCACCCATAGATTTATTAAACCTCTTCATTGAGTTCCCGGGCGACTTGCTATTTTTCTTATTGGTAATCGCCTGCAGCCAGGGCTCGCTCTTCCTGGCTTTTGGACATCGGTCGCGTTTTCCACTGGAACATTCGACACAGCGTTATGTCATCGCGACTGCTGCGCTGGTGCTGGTGTGGCTGGTGATGCTGGGCGCAGCGGTTGTCGCGCTTTATGCAGAGCTGGATGCCAACCAGTTTATGCCGCCGCTGGAAAGACTGGCGCATGTCATCACCTTGCTGCTGCTGGGCTGGGCTTTTTTGAGCGCCGATTTTATTCTTTGGCGCAACCGCTCTAACCTGTTTATCTTTGGATGTGTCTTCCTGCTGACGCTGCTGTTCATCAATACGGCGCGCAGTTGGCTGCTGGAATACCCAGCCGGGCTGGCCTTCAACGCCAGCGAATATGCGCCTTTATGGTCGGCAATTACGGCGGGCCTTGCGGCTGGGCTGCTGCTGTTGACGGCGCTGAACACGCGGCACATCGCCGACGCGCCACTGAAGGCGCTGCTATTTTTGTTATTTGTGGCGGGCAGCGCTTGGGAATTGGGGCAGATCGCGCAAGGGCAGGTTGACGGCAATTATCAAGGCGCGGCGCGGTTGTCGTATGCGGCAGCATTGGTCTTGCTGCCAGTGATCATCCATCGCCTGGCGATCGCGCTATTGGAAAACAGCCTGGTAGAAGTCGTGCTGGCTGCCTCACA
>JAJDZQ010000023.1 GCA_022824565.1 Anaerolineae bacterium
TAATTCGATGCGGTTGCCCGCGGGAAAATTGGCTGTTATTGCCGGCGCGCCGCTTATTGAAAAGTCATGTCGATGTGGAAAATGGTATTGCCCGAAGCGACATAGATAATATCTTGCTCGGGATAGGCGACCACCGCCGAAATCAGCTCCAGCTTGCTCTGGTCAAAGGCTTGGTAGCTGTCGATGAAGGTGCCTGCGACAGTCGTTTCATAGATGGTGCGCGCGCCACGGCTGATCAAAAAGAAGCCCGGCGCAAAGGCGCTATCGTTAAGCGCGAAGCCCTCGGTGCGGACGACATGCGGTTCGCTGCCTTCGTTGAAGCCGCTGAAAGCAAAAGGCGCTTCGCTGCCCGCGATATAACTTTTCATCACGCCATCATCATATAGCACGAAGACGACGCCATCATTGCTGATCGTGAAGTCGACGACATTGCGCAGGTTCGGCCGGGCAGCGCCAGAAAAGTATTCGCGCGGCGCGCTGACATAACTGCTGCCCGAGGGGTCATAGCGCCAGATCTGTCCACTTTCGCTGTCGAGGATGTAGAGCCGGCGATCCCATATCGTCAGCGTGCTGGGATTCTGCCAGTCGTCCGCATTGAGCACGCGCTGGGCATTGCAATTGAGGATGATCTGGGGTTCGCAGCGCAGCAAGGTGCCATTGGCGTCCAGCATGGCCAGATCGCCCGAATAGCTGTCGAATGCGATATCAACGATCTGCCCGATTGTATAGCCTTCGTAGGTCGCCCCCAGCCGCATGCGCGAGACAGGGTCTTGGCGCAGCGCTTGTTTGCCATCGTCAGAAAGCGTCACATGATAGACGAGGTCGTTGCGGTCATCCAGCGCGTACAAGTCGGTGCCTTGCAGGCGCAGTCGGCTGATAGCGGCATTTTCAAAGTTGGTGAGGGGCACAGCTTCGCGCCGTTTGACCTTGTTGATCGTATCAATTAGCGCCTGGGCTTCGCGCTGCATATTGTTCACGAACGGGTCATCGGGACGCATGATATCGCAGGCATCGGCGACTTGCAGCGTGGCGTTCCAGGCCGAGATGGTGCTGCGGCGGTTGCTGGAATCGATCGAACGCGCCAGATTGGATGTCTCTTGCAGCTTGCCCAGGCACTGCTCAAATTCGGTCTCGCCGAGATTCGATACCCACGAGACGATCACGATGCTGACGATGATTAACGGAATCAGCAAGACAGTGAGGATCAATGTGCCAGACGAAGCGCGACGAGAAGGCGCAGTCGCCGGCAGCGGAAAGAATCGTTGAAAGAGCGCGCCCAGCGACTGGAAAAAGCCGGCCGCCTTGCCCGCCAAACGCGCCAAGCCCCAGCTGAGCAAAGAGCCGAAGTCGTTGCGGCGGGGCAGTTGCCATTGGGGGTTATCCGCCTCCAGCTGCTTGCGCGCTTCGCCCAGGCGCGTTTGCACCTCGTGGGACGATTCGCCGGGCGCTGCCAGCAGCGGCGCTTCGTATTCTGGCGGCACCAGCTCGACCAGCATCAACTGACACTGGAAGCGAATGGTGCGGCGCAAGCCATCCAGCACCTTGCCAATGTCATTTTCCAGCAAGATGCTCGTCAAACGCTCGGCCGGGATATCCGCCAGGTTGGCATCGGAGAGCACCAGGCGGCTGCCAGCGTTGACGCCATAGCGCACCATCGCCACTTCGGGCTCGGGCAGCAGGCCCAGCGGCACACTGAAAAGAGGCGCTTCTTCGCTCAGGTCATCGGGGAAGGTCAATGTCAAGCCGGCGGTTTGCAAAGCAGAAATCACGGGACCAGCGCGCGCCACCACCATGTCGTCTTCGTGCAATACCGCCGCGATCACGCTGGTTTCGAATTGCTGTTTGCCAGCCGCCGCGTGCTCCAGGTTGTGCTCGTAGAGGTTGCGGTTGATCTGTTGGAACATGTTGCGCAAAGCCAGCGCGACGCTGCCACCCATGCTGAAATAGCGCTCGGCGGCCAGTTGCGCCAACTGCTCGTAAAAGGTGGTCGGGGCGATCGAGCCAGAAGGCAAGATGAGGATGAAGAAGGTGTCGCCTTCTCGTCCGCGCGCGGCAGTGGTCGGGGCGACCTCGACCAAGGCGCCCGGCGGGTTGATATTGATCACGCGCCCGCCAACAATATAGAGATGCCCAACCAGGGCTTCCAAATCAAATGCCATGTTTCGCCAAGACGGTCGACTTCGACAACAGCCCCGATTCTACAGCAAGTCGCAAAACGCGCTAGCCAACTGCGCAGGGCTTGGGCAGGGATTGGCCGCTTGCGCCGGGCTGAAAAAGTGAATCCGTCTGAAAAAGGTTTTTGGATATAATGAAAGCAAAGAATGAAGCAAAGATAGTTGGCAGGAGAATGTATCATGACGAGCATAGGATTGCTGCGCGACAAGCTGCGCGCGCAGGGCACAGACCAGGCGGCCGCTATCCCGGCTGATAGTATCCAACTCGATCGCTTAATGGCGCTCACAGCTTGCTTGATTACATTCGGTCTGTTCATCGATGGCTGGGCGCACAACCACGGCCAGGTCGACGACAGCTTCTTCACGCCTTGGCATGCTTTGCTGTATGGCGCGGTGGCGCTGTCTGGCTTGATCTTACTCGTCACGCACATGCGCAATGTCGGCAAGGGCTTTCACTTTGGCAGCGCGTTGCCGGCCGGCTACACGCTCTCGCTGCTCGGATTCTTCCTGTTTGCGGCTGGTGGAGTCGCCGATTTGGCTTGGCACGAGATATTTGGCTTTGAAGAAGGGACAGAAGCGCTGATCAGCCCATCGCATCTTTTCCTGGCGGTTTCGGGCTTGTTGATCGTCACCGGGCCAATCCGGGCGGCTTGGCAGCGCAAGAGCGACGAGACCTGGAGCGACCTGCTGCCAGCGATTTTGTCTTTCACCTGCATCACCTCGATCTTCTTGTTCTTTGTGGCATTTGCGGCGATAACGAGCAGCACCGCCATGTTGACAGGGGCGCGCCCCGACTCAACGCGGCTGCTCGACAGTGCGGGCATTGTCGCCTTTCTGCTGCACAGCAACATTTTGCTGGGCGTGCTGCTGCTGCTCACAAGGCGCTGGCGGCTGCCAGTCGGCACGGCCACGCTCGTCTTTGCCACTAGCGCGGCCTTGATGACCTGGCTGCGCGTGGAACACAACGAAGAGTTCATCTTTGTGCTCAGCGCGCTGGCTGTCGGCTTGCTGGCTGATTGGCTGTTGCAGCGCGGCGCATTGAATAGTGTGGCTGGCACGCGGCTCTTCTGCATCGTGATTCCTTTCGCCTACAGCCTGGGCGCGCTCATGGTGGTCGAGATCTTGGGCGCAACTGTCTGGGGCGCAGATGGTTTGTGGTGGTTGATCCATATGTGGCTGGGTGTGCCGGTGATGGCTGGGGCATTTGGCTATGGCTTGAGCCTGCTGCTGCGCCCGCCAGCCGCGCCAGCTTAGCAAGCGAAACCTAAACGAAGCGAGTGAACATGAAAGTAAGCACCCATTTTCGATTGGCTGCGCTGGCCATGCTGTTGCTTATGTGCGTCGCCTGCCGTCAAGTACAGCAGCCCGCGGCGAGCGATATCGTGCTGGAAATGGCTGCGAGCGAGTTGCAAGTCGGCGCTACCATCCTGACACTGCGCGTGCACGATAAACAAGGCAATCCACTGACCGAGTTAGGTACGGTCAGCCTGCGCGGCGATATGGAACACGCCGGCATGACACCTGTCCTGGCGCAAGCGGAAAGCACAGTCGCAGGCTTCTTCGCCGTGCCATTCGAGTGGACGATGGCGGGTAGCTGGATTGTCGAAGCCAGCCTGCCGCTAGCCACGGACGAAGTTCTACAAAAGCAATTTCACTTCGAGGTCGCCGCCCCCAGCGCTGGGCATGCTATGGCGATGCCGAGCGGGGCAAATAGCGCCGCCTATATGCGCATAAAGAACCGCTTTGGCGATGATCAAGTCTTCGTCTCGGCGAGCAGCGATATCGCGGCAGCGGTGGAATTCCACGAGACGCGCGTGCTGGACGGGGTGGCGAGCATGACGCGCCTGGAAGAATTGCCTGTGCCGGGCCATGGCGAACTCCTGCTGGAGCCAGGCGGCAAGCACCTCATGTTGCTGAACCTGACCCAAGACCTGCAAGTGGGCGAGTATTTCATTGTGGATTTGTTCAACAACCTGGGGCAACTGCACCGGGTGGAGTTCCTGGTCAGCGAGCCGCCAGCCAGCGAATTGGACGATAGTGTGGAACTGGCCAACTTCATCTTCAGCAATCGCTGGGCGCGTCCCGCCAGCGCTGGCTGACCAAGAACGTGCGCATCCGCCCTGCCAATCCCGAAGATGCCGACTGGCTGGATGATTGTTTTGCGGTAGGGATGGGCTGGCCCAAGCCGGCGGGCCACTTTCAGCGCGTTTTGGAGCAGCAGGCGGCCGGCAGGTTACTTTTGCTGCTGGCGCTGGACGGCGACGCCTACCTCGGGCATTGCAAGCTGGTTTGGTCGCCTGGCTACCCGGGCTTCCACGAGCGGGGCATTCCAGAAATCCAGGACCTCAATGTCATACGGTCGCGGCGGCGGCAAGGCGTGGCCTCGCGTCTGCTGGATGCGGCCGAGGCGCGCATTGTCAAACAGTCGCGCTTGGCCGGCATCGGCTTCGGCTTATACGCCGATTATGGCGCGGCGCAGCGACTGTACATCCTGCGCGGTTATGTGCCAGATGGTCATGGCCTGCACTATGCTAACGAGCCGCTGCCACCTGGCGCAAAATGTACGGTGGACGACAACCTGGCGCTCTACCTGGTCAAACAGTTGCGATGAGCCAGCGCAGCAGGGGCAGGCTGCGGGCAGATGCGGGCAGCAGTTTCAGCAGCGCTTCGCCTTCTGCGGCATCCAGCGGACGCAGCAGCAACAGCACGCTGACATACACCGCGCCAGACGCCAGCAGCGCCAACAGCGAGCTGCCCAAAACCAGCAGCGCCAGCCCCATCATCGCCAGCGCCACCAGCGGACGCCAAAGCAAGCTGGGCACGCGCAGGTCGGGCAATTCGCGGCGCAGCAGCAACAGGAATGGCACCAGCAGCGCCAACTCCGAGGCGATTGTCGCCAACGCAGCCGCCTGGAAACCATACTGTGGGATGAAAATCAGGTTGGCAGCGATATTGAAGAGTGTCGCGCCAGCGAAAGCCCGCGTGATCAGCCGCTGCAAGCCCAACGCGATCAAGGCATACTGCGTCACGCTGTTGAGCCAACCAAAAGGGATGCTCCAAATCATCAACTGCAGGGCGATTGCGCCATCGGGCAGGTAGCGCGCGCCACCCAGCAGCAGTGTCAGCGGCTCGGCCAGCACAGTAAATGCCACCGCCAGCGGCAATGTCATGGCGAATAGCAGCTTTATGGCGAAGCGATAGGTTTGTTTGAGGGCGCGCCGGTCGTCTTTGGCTTGTCGAGAAAGCACCGGGAAGAGCGCCTGCGTCAAGAAGGCCGGCACAATGTTGATCGCCAACAGCCACTTGTAGGCGGTGCTGTATTGCGCCACCGTCGCCGCGCCCTTCAATGCCTGCAAGATGACAATATCAATCTGGAAGAAGACTGTCGCCAGAAAATGATTCAGCATCAGCGGGAAGCATTCGCCGACCATGTCACGCATCAGCCGGCGATCGGGCAGCCGCGGCGCGAACCGACCGATCAGCGCCCGTCCCGCCCACAGCAGCACGGCCAGAGTCAACAAGTTGTTGAAAATGCTGATGGCAGCCAGCCCCACGATGCCATAGCCCAGCAAGAGCGCGATCACCCCCAGCACCGCTTTGTTGATGGTGGTAATCGTGGCGATGGCAGCGGGTTTTTCGGCTTGTTCATTGGCATAGAAGAGCGATGTCATGCCTTTGGACAAACTGGCCGGGAAGAGCCCGATATACAGCAAACCGATAGCCAGCAAGCCGTCGCCGCCGATCGCCTCTGCGCTCGAGCTGCCCCACAGCAGCAGCACGCCAGCCAACAAAGGCGCGCCAGCCAGGCTCAAACACAGCCGAAACAGCGATGTGTTGTACAAGAGGTGGCCCGCGCGCGACCTGTCTTGGGCTGCTTCGCGGATGAGAAAGACATCCAGCCCGAAGTTGGTGACTATGTCGAAAGCGACAAATAGCACGATTGCGAAATTGTAGATCCCCACCTCGGCAGGCAGAAGCAAGCGATACATCACAATGGCGAAGACCAGGTCAATGCTGCGATTGAACAGATTCAAGAGGATGGGCGCGATGCTGTTGCGCGCTACCTTGGCTACGCCAGAAGAGTCGGCGCTGTTCAAGCCGATATAAGCGCGCCAAAACCAGCCGCCCAGAACAAATACAATCAGCGCCACGCTGATGGAAGACGCGAACATGCCCAGCTGCACGCTGGCCGGGCTGTAGACCAGTCGCACAGTCCAATCGCCGGCCGGCAGCTCGACACCTTGCAGGTTCGCCAGCATCAGCCGCACTTCCAGTCCAAATTCCTCGGCTTCGTCTGTGCCAAAAGGCCGGGCAAAAGCGCGCCAGCCCGGCATGAAACTCTCGCTGACGACCAGCCAGCTATCGCCAGGCACATTGATGTCGATGAACTTCTCGCGCCCAGTGTCGCGCGTGATGACAGCCGGCTGATAGCGCGGGATATGCAAGCCGCCCTGCAAGATGCCCAATTCGTCAAAACGAAAGCCGCCGCCGTGCTCGGCCAACCAGCGCGCATCCCAATCGGCTTTGTCGACTGTGAAGGCGCGCGGCATGACCGATTCGTTTTCCCAAATGGCGATCTCTTGTCGATAGACCGGTTTCCAGCCTGCCAGCGGGATCATCAAGTCGGGCGCTGTCAGCACATAGCGGACATTGAGCAGGTCCAGCAAGTCGGACTCCAGCGCAGTTTCATAGCCGGCGTGATTTTTGTGTGGCGCAGTGAACAGTGGCGAGATGCGGTTGTGGTCCAGGTTGTGCGCCGGTTGCAGCGAGCGCATGGTGGCGACATAGCCGGCCGGGATGATGCTGTCATAGCCGCGCACATCGTCCAGCCCGTAGCGCATGCCGCTGTTGGCGACCAATATCGGGCCGCCAGCGCGCTCGTCTTCGAGGCTGGTGATGCGAAAATGTCCGCTCTGCCCTCGCAAGAACTCGATGGCCGGCGGCGTGAAATCCAACAAAGCGGCATCGCTGGCCGGGTTGAAGCCAGCAAATGCCAGCAGCAGATCGCCCGCCACCAAGGTCAATGCCAGCCACTGCCAACGATGGCCATGCGCGCGACCTGCCCAAAGAAGCGCGACACCACTGAGAGCCAACAGCCCCGCCAGCAGCAGCGCCTGTGGCAGCAGATAACTGAACAGGGCTCGCCCGTCTGCGAATGCGCCGTCCGCCAGCGCCACAGTCTGGACGATGCGGTCAAATATCGCTGCGAAATTGTCATAGCCAAGCCAGGCGATCGCCGCGCAGAACGCCAGCCCGCCACCAGCGGCCAGCAGCAGCCGTCCCAGCCACATCGGTTTGCAGCGTTGCTCGGCCAGCATAGACAGGCCCAGGCCGGCCATGACCGCCAGCGCAAAACTCAACGCATAGACCCAGCGAAATGGCGAATTAAGCTGATTCATGCCCGGCAGCTGATAAAGCGCAGCATAAGTCGGCGCGCCAAACATGAAGGACAGCGCGACCAAAGCCAGAACAGCGAAAATCAACAAGAATTGCTTTTCGGGCAGGCGGCGGCGCAGGCTCGTTTGCAATGCCCAGCCAGCCAGGCAGAGTGGCAGCACACCCACATAAAGCGCGCCTTCGACATAATTTTTCACGCCCCAGAAAATGAAGTCGATCTGGCTGCCAGCGGCATCAGCCAGCGCCGTGATGGTCTGCCCGCTGAAGACATCGAGGTAGCTATGATGCGCCGGGCTGCCAAAGACATTGGGCAACAAAAAGAGCAGCAGGTCCCGCGGCGGATGGGCATAACCCAGCACTGTCTCCAGACTGGATCGTTCTGCCCGCCAGTTGCTCTGCGCAAATTCGTAAAGCGGGATCAACTGCAGCGCTGCCAAACCCAAGCCCAGCGCCACCAGCAGAAGCAGCCACAGGCATTTGCTCGCCAGCCAGCGCAGGGGCAGATCCCCCGTCCGCCGCCATTGTCGCGCGCCAATCCACAACAGGCGAAACGCGGCATAATAGCCAGCAATCAGCAGTGTGTAGATCGTCATTTCGACATGGCCCGCCAAAATGCAGCAAGCCACTGCGACAGCGCCGATGACCATCCACAGCAGCGCCGTGCCACGGAAAATCCACAGATTGCGTTCGCGCAGGATCTGTTCGATCATACAAAGGATCAGCGGCAGCCAGACGGCCGACGCCACGATCATGGGGAAGACTGCGTTGGCGATCAAAAAACCGCAAAGCTGCCAACAAATGCCAGCCAGGGCCGCGCCAGCCCGGTTGCCGCCCAATGCGCGCAGGTAGCCAGCCATGAAAACGCCGGCCAGCCACAGATTCAGCACGATAAACCAGCCATAAGCGGCGCTCAGCGGCAGCAGATAATAGACGATGCTCAAGGGATACAGCGCGGAATGCTGGCCAGCGGCGAAGAAAGGGATGCCGGCGAACTGATGCGGATTCCACAACGGGATTTCGCCCTGTGCCACCTGCGCGCGGATGAAAGACTTCCACGGCAAGTTTTGCAGCACCAGATCCGAAAGCAGGTGGTTGTGCGGCGCGGGGGCTTTGGCGACCTCGCGAAAAGAGGCGTAAGGCGGATATTGAAACAGATTCTCGGCTGGCAGCAAGGTGCGGCCGCCCAGGGTTTGCTGGTGAAACAGCAGCAGCGGCAGCAACAGCAGCAGGCAGATCAGGGCGATATCGGGCGCGGCGCGGCGCAACGGTTGCGGCATGGGCAGCTTCGGAAACTTTGCCAGGTTATTCACATGGACCGCCAGGAATTGCGCGGCGGCCGGACATTTTGCCAGGTATGCATGCGCTGCATTGTTCCTGCATACACCGCAAGTTTATAGGGCTTGTCCGCTTTATGCGCTCTGCCCAGGCGTCAATGCACAGTTCACAGCCGATCTTGCTTGCGCGCTATGCCGATAGGTCTACAATGGAAGCGGTTTTTGCTCTTCCAACCTCGCGCTGTTTGTCTCACCTAGTGGGTTCTGCCGGGGCAGCGCCAGAGGCAGAGGGTCATGGCAAACAGCCTGTTCGACAAGCGGTATCGTTATAATTACATTTATCCGCGCGGACGTTCTGGCGAAACTCTGCGAGCGGTGGATACGCAGGACGATGATCGGCCTGTCGCCATCAAGCGCCCGCATCCCAATGACGCGCCGCCCATCCGCGCCGGGCAAGAAGTCAGCATAATCAACGAACGCGAGGCTTTGACGCGCCTGGCTGGCCACGCAGTTTTGACCGAATTGTTGGGCAGCGGGCAATTCTTCGTCGGCGGCATACCCCAGCAATACATCGTCATGGAGCGCGCCGAAGGCCTCATCATCGCCGACGAAGTGACGCGCTTGGCTGGCAATCAACAGCGCCTGCCCGAGCTGGAAATGCTGGAAGTCGTCGGGCAGTTGATCGACCTGCTGCAAGCAGCGCACGACAAAGACATTGTCTATAACGATGTAGACGCCAAGCACCTGTTTTGGAATCGCGATGCCTATCAGTTGAAAGTGATCGACTGGGGCAACGCCGTCTTCTTGGAAGGCGACGAGACAACAGCGCAGGGCATCAGCCGCCAGACCGATATCTATCAACTTGGCGAGCTGCTCTATTTTTTGCTGTCGGGCGGACGTCGTGTCGAAGTGCCGCGCGCCGCCGATACCGATTTCGCCGTGGACTTCCACCAAGACTCCAACCAGGTCGACCAGCGCCTGCAAGCCATCGTAGCCCGCGCCGTGCATCCCAATCTGCGCTATCGCTATGCCGCGCTGGCCGAGCTGACGACTGACTTGCTGCGCTATCGACATCCTTTGGAGCAGCGCCGCGATGAATTGGTAACGCGCACCAATGAGAAACTCAAATTCAACGACTTGAGCCGCAACGACCTGCTGGCCTTGCAAACCACCTTGCAAAGCGCGCTGCGTCAAGACCCGGCGCATCCGGCCACACGCAAGACACAAGGCGAAATCGTCGATCGTTTGCGCGACCTGGAAGTTTCTGCCGATCTGGACGCCGTGCGCATCCTGTTGAGCGGTTCAAACTGGTCGGGCGCGGCCGACTTGCTGGCAGACTTGCGCGAGCGCGCCGGCAGCAAAACCGCAGCCCTGGTGCATCTGCTCTTTGACTGGTGCCTGCTGCTGACCGATGCCCCAGCGGCCAGCATTCCTGGCTGGATCGGCGAGACGACGGCGCTGCTCTTCGAAGGCAATGCCGATAAAGCCGCCAACCGATTGTTGGCAAGCGGCGCACTCAACGATGCCACCCGACGCCTGCAATGGCAGTTGGCAGAACGTATCAGCGCGCATGTGCCCGCTGTGCTGCTGCTGCGGCCCAATCTGGTGCAGCTTGACGAGTCGCTGCATCAGTTGGCGATGCAAGGTATCGAGATTGACGAAGCGCGCGCCAGCCTGGCCAACATCATGCAAACGTTGGATATCGCCCACGGCACAAATATCCCCGGCGCCAACAGCCTGCACAGCGCTTGTCATGAAATTGTCGTGAGCTTGTCTGCGCTGGACGGCGGCTTAAACCTGCTCAGCCAACGTCTCGCCCTTTCAGAACGGCGTCTGCCTTTGTTGACACTGACTCGGGCGCTGGATGCGGCGCGCGCGTTGGAAGACAACATGCGCACGATCGGTCAATGCGCCGCCAGCGATCCACGCGCGGCCTTGCATGCGCTGGGTATCTGCCGCGCCATCGATCCGCCCAACCCGGCTTGGGACCAACTCGAAGACTTCCTCAGCCTGCTGTACGAAATTCTGCAAGACAGCCAGCAATTTGTGCCGGCCGCAGATGGCGCCGACCTGGATGCCTGGCTGACGGCCAAACATGCCGAGCTGCAGCCTTTCGCCGCTCAGTTGTTTGATGAGCAGTTGGCTGGCATATTGGCTGGCATAGACAGCGCGCAGGCCGCCTGGGACCACTATCGCCAGGTCGTGGTGGCGGGCGACAGAGCCGAAGCGACAGCCGCTCTGGAACGCGCCGCAGAGACTCTACGTTCGCTAAGCCCAGATCTGGCTGGCTGGTTCGGCCAACTGCGCGGCACGGTCGAAAGCGCGAATTATATCGAGCGACATGCCTTGCCCGGACACCTGGGACGGACGCTGGCGGATGGCTGGGCGGCTTTCGACAAATCGCAACTGGCAGACGCACAGCGACTCGGCCAACAAGCGCTGGAGATCGCCCGCAGTGACAGCGAGCAGTTCATCGCCGAACGACTGATGAAGCTGTCGCGTGGTTTGCGAGACTGGCTGGAGCGCAACGGCATCGAAAGCGAAGCCCGCACCGAAGCTGCCCTCACCGAAATTGAACAACTCTTCAGCAAAGCCGAAGCGCGCGCCGTCGAGCAATTCGAAAACCAGATGCCCAGCACCGAAACCTACCTCAAGGCGATGGGACAGGGCTTGGTGCATACCTTCGCAGCCAGCAATACAGCGGCGCTGCGCCTCCTATTCACGCAGTATACGCTCAATGGCGTCTTGGCCGCGCACGAATCGGCTCTGGGCGATGCGCGTTTTTGGCAGGCGGCGGCCGAACGGTGCTTGCCAGCTGTCGCCGATGCTCATAGCGCGGTCGGCAAATTGCACGAATTCATCCAGCGGCGTGAGAATCTGCTGGCGGCGCAAACGATTTTTGACGAACTGCGCGGTCCTTCTGTCGTCGACAGCCTGGGCGAGCTGGCGCGCCAACTGGAAGATAATCCGCAAGCCGACCTGCTGACAGCGGGCATTCAAAGCCTGCGCGCGCTGGAAGCCGCCCTGGCCGATTGGGCAGATGCCGAATTTCGCGCGGCCGGCATCAAGCTGGAGCAGGTGCTGCGCTATATCACAGAGGCTGAAGCCAATGCCGATCTTCAGTTGGACAGCTACCGCGCCTGGATCATGGACTTGCAAACCGCGCTGGCCGAGCTAAGCCAAAAGCGGCGCAGCCTCAGCCAGGCTATCGACCGCCAGAGCGCCGAGCCACAGCCCACTATCCGTGAAGCGATTCATAGGCAAGCGGATGTGACCGAAGACTTGCTCGGCTATCAACAGGCGCAGCTGATGCTGGGCTGGCGCGATACCTACGAAGCCTTCGTGGGCATCTACACAAGCGAAAAACGGCGTAAAGCCAAGCTCGAGGCGATGGACGAGCAATTCAAAGCCATGTTTATCGACCGCAATCCGGCTTATTCGCTCTTCCGCCATTGGTATCGACTGGTCGAGGCGCAGCCCGAAGAACCTGCCGAGCCAGAAGCAGCCTTGCCAAGCCCGTCACAAGCCGTCACGCCGCACGCAACAGACCTGGAGGCAGACCCTCTTCCCGACGAGGATATCGAGCCAGCGCAGCAAACGCCGACACGTCGCTGGCTATTCAACCTGGCGACCATCATTGGCATCGTGCTGGTTATCGGTGGTTTGGCGGCACTGGCAAGCAATGGCAACTTCGATTCGCTGCTGGCGATCGTACAGCCCGAGCCGACCGTCACTTTGACGCCTAGCAACACACCCACCAGCGCGCCCACCGCTACGCCAACCAACGAGCCGACCCAGCCGCCAACCGCTACAGCCACGCCCGAACCATCGCCGACGCCTGTGCCCACCAGCGCCGATACGCCAGCGCCAACGCCCACCGCGCCCAGCATCCAGCCCACACCCATCTTGCCGCCTGGCGGGCTAACTGGCTCGCAAGACCTGCTGGCGCTCTACCGCGACCGAATTGCCGCGCCATTCTGGGATACAGACTTTTTTAATAAACAAGACAATTCTTGGCTTTTGGGCAAAGAAACAGCCGATAGCGAACCAGTCGTGCTTAGCCCGCCGGTCGATTTGCTGGAACAGCAATACGGCAGCCAGCCGACAGCGCGCGTCTCTGGGTTGCTGGCCGAGTTGAGCCTGCGCAGCAGCATGGCGGCGCTGGTCGCAGAGGCAGAAGTCAGCTTTGGGATACGCCTGCAGTCAACAGAGGGCGCCGAGAACGTCGGCATCCAGATCCGCCAGGACGGCAACGGCATCATCAGCCTGGCTCAAGTGCGCGATGGCCTTGCCGACATCATCAGCCAACGCACTGTGCCCAATATGATCGCGCGCCTGCGACTGGAACGACATGGCGGAACTGGCGAGGTCCGCGCTTACTTCAACGACATGCAGATCGGCGAACCGATGACAAACCTGCCGGCGGATGCTGCTGTTTTACCCGCGATCGTGGCGTCTGATGGCGTTGTGCTGGCTGTGTCTGCCTGGCAACTGGAACTCACCTAATACCAGGGCGACCGCGTCCAGACCGCCCTCAAGCTCTCCGCTTATTCGATAGCTACTTCGCCCAGAGGCATAGGATGTTCTTGGCGTTTGCCATTGCTGCCATGCGCCTGACTTGCGCCATTGCCATTGAGCGAGCCGGCGATATTCTGCGCGATGCCCGTCAGCTCCATGGGCATCACGAATTTGGTCGACGGGCTGCTGCCGACCTTTTGCAGCATGTCCATGTACTGCAAAGCCATGGTGTTGTTGTCTAGGCCACGAGCTTCCTGATAAATGGCTTGCAAGGCATTGGCATAACCTTGCGCGCGCAGCTCTTGGGCTTCGCGTTCGCCTTCGGCACGCAAGATTTGTGATTGCTTTTGCCCCTCGGCTTCCAGGATGGCGGACTGCTTGCTGCCTTCGGCGCGGGCAATGGCGGCTTCGCGTTCGCCTTCTGCGAGCGTAACTTCGGCGCGGCGGTCGCGTTCGGCGCTCATTTGGCGGTTCATGGCTTCCAGGATCGCCCGCGGCGGCTCGATCTCGCGGATTTCGACCGTCGTAATCTTCATGCCCCAGCGCTCGGTGGTTTCATCCAGTTTGACGCGCAAGACATCATTGATCTGGTCGCGGCGGGAAAGCACATCATCCAGCACGATATCGCCGATAACTGCGCGCAAGGTGGTCGTGGCGATTTTCCCAGTCGCCTCGACGACATCCTCGACTTTAGTCACCGACAATTCTGGATCGGTTATCCGATAATAGACCAGGAAGTCGATGCCGATTGAGGCGTTGTCTTTGGTGATTGCCGTCTGCGAAGGGATGTCGATGATCGTCTCGCGCATATCGACGCGTATGACCGACTCGACAAAAGGCAGCACAAAGGTCAAGCCAGGACCACGCACCGTGCGGAAGCGCCCAATGAAGAAGATCACCAGCCTGTCATATTCTTTAATCGCGCGGATTGACGTGCGCAGCAGCCAGATGATGCCCAGCACCACGGCTACCAGCACCACGCCCTGCGCGCCCGTGCCGATCGCTTGTTCAAATTCATTCATTGCTGTCTCCTCTGTCTCGGTTTGCTATAAAAAATGGGTGACAGGTGTTGGCGGACCTAGTCGGCAGCCTGGCGTTTGGCTTTTTCTACATGCAGCTCCAAACCCTCTTGCTGAGTGACGATGATTTCTGTGCCCGATTCGAGTCGGCTGCGGCTGCGCGCTGTCCAAAGCTCGCCCTTGACTTGGACTGTGCCGCGCTCTTCGATGGCGGCCATCACTCGTCCGCGAGCGCCAACCAGGAATTCGTCCTTCTGCGTCGATGACAACTCGCGCTGCTGTTGCAAGATTGAGCGCAAGATGCCCCGGTGATAGGCAAATGCCAGAATGACGCCGATGGCAATGAACAGGGGCGATACGTTGGCTTCGTTGAACAAGAAGAAACTGGCGAGCGCCTGGAGCGCCAAGCCCGCGATGGCTATGGATTCCCACTCCGATTTTAGCAAGGGCAGCAAAAAGAAGAGCGATGCGCCAGCCACCAGCGCCAACACAGCCAGCCAATTCGCCGCCAACAGGCTCATCAAATAGAGCGAGCCGATGATCAAGGCGATGCCGACAACCTCGGCTATCCCGGTGCCAGGGATATAGGTGCCGGTCGCGCTCACCCACATGCCAGCCATCAGCAGGAAGTACACAAAGTTGGCGTCGCTCAGCATGTCCATGCCATCATCCCAGCCCTAGTCAAGCGCGATCCCGTCATCAAACTCATTATATGCCCGCAAATCCAACGTTGGCAACTCGCGCGGATAAAGGGCAACGCGCCATCTTTCTCATAGTA
>JAJDZQ010000126.1 GCA_022824565.1 Anaerolineae bacterium
CTTTGTGTCTTTGTGGTCGGCTTTTGCATGACCTGCTTTGTTCTATAGACAATCAGGCAGAGGCCGCCACAGCGGATACCATGACCGACGCAGAGACAGGCAAGCCATCGACGGCGAAGGCGCTATGGTCGTTTGCATAGAGCGCCACGCTCACGACTTCGGCAGCGTCTGGCAGGCTGGGCAAATGATGCCATTCGCCATATAGACGGGCGATTTTGACGCCATCGATGTACAGGTGCGCGTGGCCTTCGCCCGCGATCGGCGCTTGGTCGACCAGCTCTGGCGTGAAGACGAAATTGCGCGTCATGACCTGGATGTTGTAGCTGCCATCGGTCAAGGGGATCAATTGCAGCTCAACAGCCGGCGCGTTGGCGCTGCCCATCTCGAAGATCGCGCTGTGCTCATGCATCTCGCCGCTCATATGCATCAGCATGTCGTCAGTGAGAACCGTGTCGCGGTAGGGATTGACACCTGGCTCCAACGGCGTCCAGTATTCATTGTAGGCAGAGAAGCAATCGGCATCGCCGCCAAAAACCTCGCGCTGGCCAATCACAAAAGAATAGCGGCCGATCTCGTTGGCCGGATGCCAAAGGGCAACAGTATAGGTGGCGCTGGTCGGCACCCGGAAGAAATAGTCGTCCCAGTTCCAATAGTACCTGCGCCCGAATGATTCATAAAACCAGGTCGGCTCTTTGCCCAGCGGGACCAGCATCGCCGTTTGCGCTAGCGGCTTGACCAGGTGCATCGGCAGTTGGGGCGGCGCGCCCGCAGCCACGCCAGGCCCAAAGACCGCCATAACCGGCGCGAAAATGTCTAGATCGGGGATCGCCGGAATGCTGACGCTCAAGAGTACAGTTTGTCCAGCTTCGGCATCAAACCGGAAGTAGTCGATATCGCCGGCGGGGAAGATATTGCCAAAATAGGCGTAAGAGATGCTGGCATTTGGGACCTGCCAGGGCGCGGCGGGGGTGAGATCGGCAAATTCGCAAAAGGGCTGATGCGCGCTAGCCGACCAGGGGAATGCCATAATCCACACAGACAGGCCGATGATCAGCAAATGCTTTCTGCAATTCATACCGCGAAGCCTCTTAATGCGTCATCCTGTCCATTGTAGCACAGGCAGCTGGAGCGATTGACCGGGAATCGATGACAGCGCAATGTTGGATTGGCCGGGCAGATGCCGTACAATCAGCAGCCCACTTTTCGTCCTGTGCAGGTTGTCCACATGCGCTATGCCGAGGTCGCCCTCAATCTGCCGCTGCGCCAAAGCTATACTTATCACATCCCCCCCACACTGGCTGAACAGCTTGCGCCGGGTTGCCTGGTGCGCGTGCAGTTCGGCACGACTATGGAAGCAGCTATCGTGCTGGCTATCCACGACAGGACCGAGCTGAGGACGACCAAGCCAATTATCGAGCGACTGGACAATGCGCCGCTGCTGCCGCCCGAGCACCTGCAATTGGCGAAGTGGCTGGCAGAAAGCTGCCTCGCGCCCATCGGTCCCTGCTGTTGGCTGATGCTGCCGCCAGGCTTGACCGGAAAATCCGACAAGTGCTATAGCTTCCAAAGCGATCGGCTGCCTGCCGAGCGTCCCCGCCAGTTGCAACTGGGTGGCTTCGAGCAACAAGCTGACCAGCCGCTGGCGCAGCAATTGCTGGACCGCCTGCGCGAACGAGGTCCCCTGCGTCTGCGCCAACTCAAAGTCGCCTTCCCCAAGCAGCCTGTTCTGGCTGAACTCGAGCGTTTGTGCCGGGCTGGCCTGCTGTCGTCCGAGTCGGTGCTCGCGCCGCCGAGCGCGCGCAGGAAGACGACCAAGCGCCTCTACCCGACCTATCAACCCAAAGACATCCCACAATTGGCAAAGAAGCTGGGCAAATCCAGCCAGAAGATCCGTCTGCTAGAGGCGATCGCCGCTCGCGACGATCAGGCCATCGGCGTGCAAGCAGCGCTGGACCTGGTCGGCGCAAAGACGCGCGCGCCCCTGAAGCAGCTGATTGACGAAGCGTTGGTCTTCATTGAAGAAACAGAAAGTGGCGAACAAGACCTCATCATCCTGGATGCAACGTCAGAACGGATCGAAAAGCAGCTGTCACTGTGGCGCGGCGATGCCTGGGCACAGCACATCCTGCAGACGATCATCAAGCTGCCCAGCCCGCCCACGCCCAAAGAAGCCCGCGAAGCCACCGGCGCAACACAAGCCCGCCTCAACCGACTGGTCAAAGCGGGTATGCTGAAAATGCAAGAAGAGCGCGTCTGGCGCGATTCCCTGCGCGAATATGACTTTGTGCCCGACAGCCCGCCACTGCTCACGCCCGACCAGCAAGCAGTCTGGGAGCATATCCGCCCATCGTTGCTGGGCAAACAAGCTGCTCGCTACTTGCTGCATGGCGTAACCGGCAGCGGCAAAACCGAAATCTACCTGCGCGCTATCGACCAGACCCTGCAAGGTGGCCGGCGCGCCATCCTGCTGGTGCCAGAGATCGCGCTGACGCCGCAGACCGTCCGGCGCGTGTCGGAACGATTCCCAGGCCGAGTGGCGCTCTTGCATGGCAGCCTGCCCAGGGGCGAGCGCTATGACAGCTGGCAGCGGGCGCGGACGGGCGCTGTCGATGTGGTGGTCGGCACGCGCTCGGCGCTTTTCACGCCTTTGCCCGATCTCGGTTTGATCGTGCTGGACGAAGAGCACGATGCCAGTTACAAGCAGCCGGCCTGGATGTCCGACCCGCATTATCATGCCCGCGAAGCCGCCGAAAACCTGGCCGAGCGCTGCCAGGCCACCTTGATCCTGGGCAGCGCCACACCCGATCTGAGCAGTTGGCATCGTGCGCAACGCGGGCATTATCAATTGCTGCGCTTGCCCAAACGCATCGTCGGGCATCGCCAGCGCATCCTCGGGCAAGCCAGTCGCATCAACGTTGCATCCCGTTATCAGCCGCTGCATGGCGACGCGCTGACCACCGACCTGCCACCGGTCACTGTGGTTGATATGCGGGCGGAGTTGCGCGCGGGCAATACCAGCATGTTCAGCCACCCATTACAGCAAGCGCTGGAGCAGACACTGGCTCGTGGCGAACAAGCTATGTTGTTGTTGAACCGACGCGGACAAGCTACCTATGTCTTCTGCCGAGATTGCGGCTATGCGCTGAAATGCCCCCGTTGCGACCTGCCGCTGGTTTATCACCGCGTCGATGACACACTGCGCTGTCATCAATGTGGCGTCAGCGAGCGACAACCAGAACGTTGCCCAGAATGCGCATCGAGGCGCATCCGATTCTTCGGCGCGGGCACGCAGCAGGTAGAGAAGACATTGCAGCAGCGATTCCCGGCCGCCCGCAGCCTGCGCTGGGATGTCGACACAGCGCGTTCGCCGCGTATGCACTTCGATATCCTGGGCAAGTTTGTATCGCGCGAAGCCGATGTGCTGGTCGGCACGCAGATGATCGCCAAAGGCTTGGATCTGCCGTTGGTTACGTTTGTCGGCGTTGTCAGTGCCGATCTGGGTTTGTCGCTGCCCGATTACCGCGCGGGAGAACGGGGCTTCCAGCTGTTGACGCAGGTGGCTGGCCGAGCCGGACGCGGCGTGCTGGGCGGGCGAGTCATCCTGCAGACTTATCAGCCAGAGCATTATGTCATTCAAGCAGCGGCGAAGCACGATTATGCCGCTTTTGTCCAGCGCGAAAGCGAATACCGACAGCAACTGGGCTATCCCCCCTATCGGCGGCTGGCGCGCATCGTCTTCCGTGACAGCGACCCAAACCGCGCCCAGGCAACCGCCCGTTATGCCGCCGAGCAACTGCAACAAATCATTCAAGACAATCGACTGACGGGCACCCGTTTGATCGGACCAGCGCCCTGTTATTACACGCGCATCGACCGGCACTACCGATGGCATGTGCTGCTGCGTGGACCCGATCCACGCGCGGCGTTGCGCAAGCTCGAACCAGCGCCCGGCTGGCAAATTGATATCGACCCGCTTGATGTGCTCTAGGACATCTGGTTGACAGCCAACCGGCTATCGTTACAATGGCTGGATAGGGTGTGGCTGGGGGATGGAATATGTGGCTCTTGCAGATCTGCATCGCGTCATTTTGGTGGTATCTGGGCATGCATCTGCTCTTCCGCGAGGCGCTGGTGTGGGCAACGGTCGATCATATTGCCTGGTTCCGTTTGCACTTTCGCGGTCCTTCGACCCGCAAATGGGAACGTTTCTGCCGTGACACAGGGTTGCTTTGCGTGGCGACAGGCTGCCTGCTCTTCCTCAATCTGCCTTTCGGCATGGGCGCTTTCGGCCTCATCATGGCTGTGCCGACCCTGCTGTATTTGCTCTGAGGGCTGGCGGCCGTGCGCAAATTCCTGAGTCTGCTGCTGGGCATTTGCCTTGGCGCTGCGCTGGGCGGGCTGCTGGTGGCTTTCTTTTCGCCCGTCACCGCCGACGAACTGCGCGAAGGCTGGGCTGCTCGCCGTCAGCGAGCGCTCGAGGCCGGGCGCAAAGCCAGCGCCAAACGTCGCGCCGAGCTGGAAAAAGAACTGGCAGACCTGCGCAACCGTGAGTAAAAGCGGCGCTTGCGCAGACAGTCAATCGCCCGAGTATCGCGCTTAGGCAGGGCAGACGACCGTCCGCGAGTGGTGACTGTGTTGGCGTTGACAACCCTGCCCCCAACATGAGGGGAGCGCATTCAGAGAAAATGAAATCTGATGCTCGGGTTCTTGCAGCTTAGCAAGTATTGCACTGGTTTCTCGACGAGTCTCCCTTCTCCATTGATATGGGGAAGGGCCGGGGCTGGGGTAGAAGGGAAATTTGACTTCGGCGCGCATGTACAGTACATTCTATGTAGCAAGCTGCGCTCGCACTGCTTTTGGGAGAATGCTCATGTTCATTTTCCGTGTCCAGCGGCTGCTTCTGCTGCTTCTCATCCTCACCGCGCTGTTTAGCGGGTCCTTGGCGCAGGCGCAAGATCCTACAGCCACACCAACGCTCACCCCCTTAACCGAGGCGGAGTTGAACTATCCCTGGCCCCATCCAACCCCGACGACAACAGGCAAAGTCTGGCTGGCGCAGAGCCGATATGACTTTGCGCTCATGCATTGGGACGATATCATCACCGGTTTGGAAACGGAGCTTGATCCCCTCTACCGGGTGTATTTCGGGACTGTCGGCGTTAGTGGCTTTGATAGAGCCATAATTTTGAATAAGGCATTCAGGACCTACCGATTTACCGCCGCAAAAGGCATAAAGCCGAATAAGGAATACAAGCTCTGGGTAACTGTGGCTGACCGATATTGCCGGCAGCGGACCTGTTATAACGAGCCGCTAGCCAGCCTGGATGTATTCACTTTCCGCACCCCGCCCAAACCAGTTAATGTAACGCCCGCTGGCACAATAACCGTAACAGAAATCAGAAAACCCCTCGGCGGCTATACCGGTAATTATAGATTCCATTGGGGTGATTACGGCAAAAAATTCCACTCTCCTGCGGGCTTGCATCTTCGTTTGTTCATCCAGAAGACTGGCGCCGCCAAAGCCAACTCTCATTACTCCCACTACTTTGATGCATATAGAAACTTAACGCTCCAGCCTGAAACCGAATACACCGCCTGGCTGCAGTTATGCAACGAGGACTGCAAAGAGGTATTTAAGAAGTCGCTGTCGGTCACATTCACCACCTCGGCGAAACCAAAGTATCCGCCGGCCTATACGCTGACGCCAACGGCAACTTCTATACCCACCAACACGCCCATTCCCACCAACACGCCGCTTCCCACCAACACGCCGCTTCCCACCAGCACGCCGCTTCCCACTAGCACGATCGATGCCGGCAGCCTGCCCACCGATGGCAGCCTGGACATGATCTTCCCCGCAATCACCCAGAAAAGCATCACCGCCAAATGGAGCGACATGGGCAATGTCTTGCTCTATTTCGTTGTCATATCCGGCGGCGGTCATTACGAACATGCCATACGTTACTCTGGCACGACCTCGGTTACTTTCACGGGCTTGAAGGCGGACACAAACTATGCCGTCCGCGTCACAGCGTATCCGCGGCTCGATGATGCCGTCATTGTCTGGAAGAATGTCAAGACCTTGCCCGCCGCGCAGCAAGACCCGCAGGCGCAGCAAGACCAACAAGCGCAGCAAGATCAGCAAGCACAGCAAGACCCGCAGCCACAGAAAGACCAGCCTATACTGCCTACCGATACGCCGACGAATGCAGCGACGGCAACTTCCACGCCTACTGCGACCGCCACGCCAACGACAACGAGCAAAGTCTGGCTGTCGCAGAGCCGCTATGACTATGCGCGCATCCATTGGGACGATATCATCACCGGTTTGGAAACGGATCTTGATCCGCGCTACCGGGTGTTTCTGGGACCCGTCGGCGTTAGCGG
>JAJDZQ010000040.1 GCA_022824565.1 Anaerolineae bacterium
GGTTTGGCCTGAGTCAAGTCCATTTGCCGACTAGCCTTTGTTGATTTCGCGGCTTTTCCCGCCGCATCTGTTATACTCACTCTCATCAAACACACGCGCGAAAGGCGATTGTCATGTCAGCCGCCCTGGAAGTGCGCGGCATCACCAAACGTTTTCCTGGCGTGCTCGCCAACGACAACATCAGTCTCACGCTGGAAAAAGGGCAGGTGCTGGGCTTGCTGGGCGAAAACGGCGCTGGCAAATCCACGCTCATGAACATGATCTATGGCTTGTACAAGCCCGATGCCGGCGAGATCCTCGTCAACGGGCAAGCTGTCGAGATCAGTGGTTCCAAAGACGCCATCGGCTTGGGCATCGGCATGGTGCACCAGCATTTTCAGCTTGTGGATGTGCTCAGCGTCACCGAAAATGTCATGCTGGGCAACGAACGGACGCGCGGTCCCTTCTTGCGGCGGGGGGTGGCGCGGCGCGAAATCGAAGCGCTCTCGCGCGAATACGGTTTGGATGTCAACCCCGACGCCCTCGTCCGCGACCTGCCAGTGGGCGTCCAGCAGCGCGTCGAGATCATCAAGGCGCTCTACCGCCATGCCGATATCCTCATCCTTGACGAACCGACCGCTGTCTTGACGCCCCAAGAAGCGCGTGGCTTGTTCAAAATCATGCGCGCGCTGCTGGATCGCGGCGTCAGTATCATCTTCATCAGTCACAAATTAAAAGAAGTGCTGGAAATCTGCGACCAGGTCGTGGTGCTGCGGCGCGGCAAAGTCGCTGGCACAGCCGATCCACGCCAATCCACCGAGCAATCACTGGCTTCGCTGATGGTCGGGCGCGATGTCATCCTGGAGGTCGACAAAGACCCGGCCGCGCCTGGCGATGAAATCCTCGGCGTCTTCGACCTGCATGTACATGATGATCGTGGCTTGCCAGCTGTCGAAGGCGTCAGCTTTGGCTTGCGGCGCGGCGAGATTCTTGGCGTGGCTGGCGTGCAAGGCAATGGCCAGACCGAGCTGGTCGATGCGCTGACGGGGCTGCGCAGGGCAGACAGCGGGCGCATCGTCATCAAAGGGCAAGATATGACCAGCGCATCGCCCCGCCAGATCACCGAGCGGGGAGTCGGACATGTGCCAGAAGACCGCCAACGCGATGGTCTGGTCGCCAGCTTCAGCGTCATGCACAATCTGGTGCTGTCGACTTATTACCGGGGCGACTTTTGTAATGCGATCGTGGTGGACGACCGCGCCATCGCCGCCAACGCCCATGAGCTGGTTGAACGGTACGATGTGCGCCCACCCATCATCAACAATGCGGCCGGCGGGCTATCCGGTGGCAACCAGCAGAAGGTCATCATCGCCAGAGAGCTCTCGCGGAATGTCGACTTGTTGATCGCCTCGCAGCCCACGCGCGGACTGGATGTCGGCAGCATCGAGTTTATCCACCGGCAGATCATCCGCATGCGCGATGCCGGCGCAGGCATCCTGCTGGTTTCATCGGAGCTGGAAGAAGTGCTCAGCCTGGCCGATCGCGTGGCGGTCATGTTCGAAGGGCAAATCATCGACATCCTGCCCATTGCCGACGCCGATCGAGACACGGTCGGCTTGCGCATGGCCGGCGTCCGCGAAACGGCAGTACCAGCATGAACGCGCCAGCCGAAAGCCGGGCTCGGCGTCTGCTCAGCCTGTGGGTGGGCATATCGCCTCGTTTGTTGCCCCTGCTGGCTGTCATCACAGCCTTTCTGGCCGGCATCCCGCTCATCACCCTCACCGTCAGCGACAACGCCTTGCAGCCCGATATCGCCGAAGGCTTGCGCGTGTCTTCGACAGCCTATGTTGCCCTGGTCGAATCGATGACCGGGCTGACAATCAACCCCGTGGCAACAAGCGCCGATTTTGCTGCCATGCGCGTCTATGCCGGCGCAAACGACATCACCACCCGCCGCAGTTTGTCGCGCCAAGCCCGACCATTCGAGCGCGTGCTGGAAGTCGGCCTGGCAGAGACGCGCCAATATGCCGAATTCTTCGCCCGCTTCGACATCTCCGAAGAAGCTGCCATCGCCATCAGCGAACGACAGGAGACCATCGGCGAAGTCGGCGCGCAGCGATTGCGAGCATTGGCGCCGCGGCTGGATGATTTGTCCGCCCTCAAACGCGCCGATCTGCACGCGCTGACAGAATTCATCAGCGCCGGACAGCTGAACGAAGCAGCCGCGCTCTATCCCCCGCTGGCCGATATGTCTGCGGACCAGCAAGAGCAATTGCGCGACGACCTGGCGCTGATTGACGAACGCGGACTGGTCAGCTTGCTGCGTAGCAAAAATGCCCTGCTGCAGATGGACGGGCTGGGCATCACGCCGGGCAGCAGCGATGCCGATAGGCTGGCGCAGATCGTCGCCGCCGACTTTGACGATGTCGCCGAAGCCATAGAGACCTTGGCTGCTTTGGACGCGCTGGGCATAGCCGAGCCCGCTGCCCTGGGCGCGCAATTCCGCATTGTGGGCAGAATGTACGATGCCGGCTACCTCAGTGGCGACTCAGTCAATGCGGCGCTCGAGGCACAGTTGGACGCGGCGCTGGCGCAGCATTTGGTCATTCGCCGGCCGGGCAACCGCGTATTGCGTGCCAACGATTTGGGTGGCAGCACTTTCGGCATCTTGCAGAATGAACAAAATCTGGAAGTGGTCTTTTTGCGCCTAGGCGATTCTGTTCTGCTATTCATCCCGTCCAACCTCGAGAAAACCATCGTGCGCGCCATCCCCTTCATCATCGCGGGCTTGGCGGTGGGCTTGGGCTTCAAAGCCGGTCTCTTCAACATCGGCGCGGAGGGACAGCTGTACGCAGGTGCCATCGCGGTGGCGGCGGTAGGCGCTTTTTCCCCGCCCGCTACATCGCCGCTGGTCTTGCTGCCAGCAGCCATTCTATTTGGCATAGCCGGCGGATTTTTGTGGGGCGCTTTGCCCGGCGCGCTAAAAGCCTATACCGGCGCGCACGAAGTCATCACCACCATCATGCTCAATTTCATCGCCATCCTGCTGGTCGACTGGCTGATCAAATCGGTCGATCCCGTCATCCTGGGCGATGTGAATGCCAGCGTGCCCAAAACGCCCGTCATCCTGCCCGCCGCCATGCTGCCCAGCTTGGATAGCATTACCAGTCCCCTGGCGCTGATGTTGTTTATGGCGGCCGCGGCTGCTGTGGCGTTCTTGCTGAATTGGCTGCCGCTGCGGCGCGATAATCCGCAACTGGCGCGGCGCAATGGTTTGGTCTGGGCGGGTATCATGGCTGGCGTCCAGCTCTTCTTGACCTTGATTGCCGTTGGCGACCAAAGCAAACTGCATTTCGGCTTTTGGCTGATGATCGCGGCGGTGTGGCTGACCGACTGGTTCTTGCAGCGCACCACACTGGGCTTTGAGCTGCGCACCGTCGGCGCCAATCAGCACGCGGCGAAGTATGCAGGCATGAGCGTGCCGCGCAATATCGTGCTGGCGATGGCGCTCAGTGGCATGCTAGCGGGCTTGGCTGGTGCGATCGAAATCAGCGGCGTCGAGCATGTGATGCACCCGCGTTTCTTCGCTGGCGTGGGCTTTGACGCGATCGCTGTCGCTTTGCTGGCGCGCAACAATCCCAAAGGCATGGTCTGGGCGGGCTTGCTGTGGGGCGGGCTGCTCAGTGGCGCAGCGCTCATGCAAATCCGCGCCGATATCTCGATCGACCTGGTCAAGATCGTGCAGGCGCTGATTATCATGTTTGTCGCCGCCGACCAGATCATCCGCTTTCTGTGGCGCGTGCCCAAACGCAGCGAAGCCGAAGAAGGCGAACTCGTCTTTTCGACCGGCTGGGGGAGCTGAGCATGGCTGCCAAGACCAAGCCGCGTCGCCGCATCAAAATCACCCGTCGCCGCATCATCGCCATTTTCCTGCTCCTGCTCGGCCTGTTCATCTGGCTAGAAGCATCTCAGCTCGACCCCGATCTGGTCACTACGTTGACATTTGAATCGACCTCTCTGGGCGAAACGCCGACAGTCGGTGTGTTGCCTTTGCCGACGAGCGCGTATCTGCTCGTGGTCGGCGCGTTATTCATCGTCAGCGGCGGCCTGAACCTGCTGGAATTGGCGGGGCGCTGGCGGCGGATCGGCTTGGCGCTGCTGGTGATCTGCGGCGCGCTCTTCATCCCCACCATCATTATCGCGGCGGCAGCTGGCAACGATACCAATGTGACGACCATCGTGGCCGAGAGCCTGCGCCTGGCGACACCCCTGGCGATCGGCGCATTCGCCGGCATCTGGTGCGAGCGGGCTGGCGTAGTCAATATCGCCATCGAAGGCATGATGCTCTTCGCCGCCTGCTTTGGCTTTGTGACCCTATTCTTTTTGCGCGGCACCGACCTGCCCCTGGAAACGGCGCAGTTGCTGGCGGTCATCATCGGTGTGCTCAGCGGCGGCCTCATCGCATTGCTGCATGGCTGGCTGTCCATCACCTTCCGCACCGACCAAATCGTCAGCGGCACCGTCATCAACATCCTGGCTGTGGGCATCACCAGCTTCGTACGCCGCGAATACCTGCTCTCCACAGAAGCTGGCGCAGCCAAACTGGGCAATATCAGCCTGCCCATATTGAGCGACCTGCCCGTCATTGGCGATGCCATCTTCACCAACCAGCCCATCTTTTTTTTGATGTTTGTCATGCTGGCATTCACGCATGTGGTGATGTTTCACACGCGCTGGGGACTGCGCACGCGGGCAGTGGGCGAACATCCGCACGCGGCCGACACATTGGGCATTCATGTCAACCGCACGCGCTGGATCAATGTTTTTGTCAGCGGCATGATCGCCGGCCTGGCGGGCGTCTGGTTTTCGCTGGAAGCCACCGGCAGCTTCAATGACGGCATGACGCGCGGGGCGGGTTTCATCGCGCTGGCCGCCATGATCTTTGGCAAGTGGACGCCCATCGGCGCATTTGGCGCGGCGCTGCTTTTTGGCTTCTC
>JAJDZQ010000183.1 GCA_022824565.1 Anaerolineae bacterium
ATGCGAAGGCTTTCTCGGCGCGCGCGCCTCTGCCCATAACCGACAGGCTGGCGGAAGAAATCGTCAACCTGCCCGTAACGCCCGAGCTCAGCGATGACGAAGTCGGAACTATGATCGAGGTTACGCGCGGACTGCTTTAGATAGCGCTATCCCGCCAGTGGTCTACCCCCCTCAATCCCCCCATAGCAATGGAGAGAAGGTTTCGCCGAGCGTTCGCTTAGACTTTGAAACCCACAAACATTCGCGATTCCGGTTGCTTTGGCTCCCCTCCTTGATGCTTCGGGGAGGGGCCGGGGGTGGGGTAGAATAATGAGTGGCAAGAGTTTCGCAGTAGCGGTCATGCCTTGTAGATAGCGCTATTCCACACAGGGATATTTTGCGGCAAGCTGCTAAGATAGTTGCCCAATTGTCATATACGAGGAGCGTACGATGATCATCACCACCACCCCCAACATTGAAGGCAATCCCGTCAGCGAATATCTTGGCATCGTCAGTGGCGAAGCGATATTGGGCGCAAACATGTTCAAAGACTTGTTCGCTGGCATCCGCGATATCGTGGGTGGGCGTTCGGGCGCATATGAAGAAGAATTGCGCCGCGCCAAAGAAATCGCCCTGCAAGAGATGCAGCATAATGCCCAAATGCTGGGCGCAAATGCCATCTTGAGCATCGACCTGGATTATGAAACGGTCGGCAGCAACGGCAGCATGCTCATGGTTACCGCCAGTGGCACGGCTGTACGGCTGGAAAAAAGCAAGGTCGGCATTTAGAAACTGACGCCATGCTTGTCGCGCAGGATATCCAGCGCGCGTTGGATTTCGTCGGCCGCGCGCGCGCTTGACCAGCCCAGAGCCGCGGTCGCCACATCCGCCACTTCGTACAGGGCAGCGCGATCTGCATAGCCCAGCATGGCGATCAAGGTACGCCGCAACAGCAGGTCATCCAGGCGGGCCACTTTTTCATAGCGGGCCAGATAGTCGATCTCGCGCCGGCTGTAAGCGGGGCAACAGCGCAGGGGCCAGTCGTCTCCAGCAGCAATATGCTCGGCGACAGCTGCCGCAGCGCTACCATAGCGCGCAAATAGAGCCGCCATGCGCTCGGCAGGAATGCCCGCGCGCCGCGCAGTTTCGCGCAGCCAGGCATCGGGCTCGGGCGGATAATCGCGTCCGCCGCCGATTGGCTCGTGCCTGGTGTCTTTGCGGCGTGTCTGCCCCAGGTCTTTCAGCGCCAGGTCGGCTGCTTGCTCGGCAAAAGCGCGGAAGGTCGTCCACTTTCCACCAATCAGCGAATGAACCGCATAGCCGTCCTCGCGCGTTGGCGGCCGGCTGCGGATGCTGTGGTCGCGGCTAATCTGCCCGGTTGCGCCGCCCTCTCTGTAGGGCAGAGGCCGCACGCCGGCGAACTGAAAGACGATTTGCTTGCGCTCGAGTTGGATCTGTGGGAAGACGCGCGAAACCATGCCCAGCAAATAGTCGATTTCGGATTCGCTGACGCGGGCACCGTCCGGGTTATCGATACGGATATCGGTCGTGCCGATGAGCACGCGCTCAAAATACGGCAAGATCAGTACGATGCGCCCGTCTGCGTTTTCAAAGAAGATCTCGCCGCCGCCTGTCGCCGCCAGCAGTGCCGGATTGTCCAGCACCAGGTGCGAGCCTTTGGTGCCGCCGATGAATCGCTGCGGGTTCCCCAGCCGCTGATTGACAAAGTCGATCCAGGGTCCCGCCGCATTGATAACCACTCTCGGTTGTACACGCAAGGTCTCGCCGGTCAGCTCGTCGCGCAGAACCACCGACCGCTCATCCCCATCAGCCGCGCAGACATAATTGAGCGCCCGACAGCGCGAGTTGGCCGCTTCGGCATCTCGCAGCAGATCCAGGCAGATGCGCTCTGGGTGCGGCATCCAGGCATCATAATAACTGGCTGTGCAGATGATCTGCGGGTGCAGCTGGGGCAGGGCAGCCAGCGCAGCCCGCCGCAGTTGAAAGTCGTGGCGTGGCAGGGCGCGTTCGCCGCGGATGAAGCTGTCATAGAGCCACAAACCCAGCTTGATCACCAGTGCGCCGCGTTCGCCCGGACGATCGCGCCAGCCCAGAAACCGCAAAGGCGCGTTCAATATGCCAGAAAACCAGCGAAAAATCGGGATGGTGGTGCGCAGCGCTTTGGCGTGCTGGGGCGCATTGCGCAGCATCAGGTCGCGCTCCCGCAGCGCCTCGTTGACCAGGCGAAATTCAGCATTTTCCAGGTAGCGCAAGCCGCCATGCAGCATGTGCGAAGACGCCGCCGATGCCCCGCTGCCAAAGTCGCCGCGTTCGACCAACAAGCAGTCGATGCCTTGCAGCGCCAGATCGCGGAAACTGCCGATGCCGTTGATGCCGCCGCCGATGACCAGCACAGACACCTGCGGGTTCTCGCGCAGCGCTTGCAGGGTATTGGCGCGGCTCATCGCCTGTGCGCGTGGCTCGCCTCGCTCTATGTTGTCATCCACAAACATGCGGCGCATTCTAGCACAAGCAGCCTGCCGCAATGATGCGCTGGCTTCGACAGATTTGAACAGCGCCAGGCGTCACTTGGCAAAGCGCGGGGGTTCGAGCGATTGCGCCTATAGCACGCGGGAGAAAAATGCCAGCATACGCCGCAGCATATCGGGCAAGTAGGCGTGGGCGACGCCTTCGTAGAGCATCAGCTCCAGCTCGTCCGCCGCGCCCAGATCGGCATAAACCGCGCGCGCATACTCCATGATCGTGTGGATGCCACTGAGGGGGGAAAGCGGATCGCTGTCGCCCGTGAGGATGAGCTGGCTGCGCGGAGCCGTGCAAGCCACGATATGCTCCATATCCAGCCCCGATGCCAGCATGCCCGGCACATAATAATAAATGGCGTGTCGGCGATATTCGCCCTGCGCGGCAAAGTCGGCATAGCGCGTCATCTGCGAGATGGGCGCGACCGCCTTGACACCTGTGTCCAGCGCCGCCAGCCAGGTCGAGCGCGAACCGCCCAAACTCATGCCGGCCGTGCCAATGCGGCTGGCATCGACTTCGCTGCGCCCCCGCAAGCTGCCCAGCGCGCACAGGTCATCATGCACCATCATGCCCCACAATGTGCGCCCCTGCCACAAAAATTGCTTGAACAGTGAGGTTTCGGTTTCGCGCCCCGATTCGCTTTTGCCGCCCGGCCCCTCGTGCTCGCGCTGGCCAAATCCATAGGCATCGATGGCGCAGACGATGAAACCGGCTTCTGCCAGCGCGATGCCAGGCGCATAGCCATTTTCGCGGATGCGCAGGGCGGCATCTTTACCCAGCGAGTACTTGCCGCCGTGCTCGTGATGATAGAGCACAGCCGGCGCCGGATAGTCGATATCGCGCGGCAGCAGCAGATAGCCATAAACGGCATCGCCCAAGCCGTTGACGAAGCGGAAATGGTCCAGCGCAAAAGTCGCCTCGTCACGTCTGGACAGCAGTTCGACCTCGGGCGTCATGGGCGCGGGAATATCGCCCAGCAGCTGCCACAGACGGGCGCGCGTTTCGGCGGGGTCAAAAGTCATGTGTGGCGCTCCTTGAGTGCGCATGCCGGGTAGAAGTCTAGCCACAGAGGCCTCTAAAAGCGAATTGTGCGCGACGGTTGTACGGTTTGTCCGAACCTGCGCAAATCATTGCCTTTCGCGGGTCTACCCCATCCCCAGCCCCTCCCCGTCAGGACGGAGAGGGTAGCCAAAGCCTTGCCTCCCCCTGACTTGTCGGGGGGATTGAGGGGGGTGAACTTGTCGGGGGACCGAGGGGGGTAGACCACTAGCTGAGGGGGGTGGTGCTCGCCTATTCCCAATCGATGACCATGCCCAGCGCGTTTCTGTCCCATTCCGCCAGGTGATCATAGGCTTGCGCGAAGTCTCGCCAGGCATAGCGATGCGAAAGCAACGGCGCGACATCGACACGGTCCGC
>JAJDZQ010000163.1 GCA_022824565.1 Anaerolineae bacterium
GACCTCATCGAGCTGGCAAATGGCGAGCGCTTCAGCCCGCAGTACATCGAGGGGCGCGTCAAGTTTAGCCAGTATGTGCAAGATATGCTGACCATCGGTGGCGCAGACAGGGATTTTGTCTCGGCCATCATCGTCATCGACTTTCAGAATGTCGCGCGCTGGGCAGAAAAGCACGGCATCGCCTTCACAACCTATGTCGATTTGTCGCAGCGCGCTGAAGTCTACGCAATCATCCGGGGGGAACTGCGCACAGTCAACGAGTCGCTGCCAGTCTATTCGCGCGTCAAGCGCTTTGTCATCTTGCACAAGGAGTTCGATGCCGACGAAGCCGAATTGACGCGCACACGCAAGCTGCGGCGGGGCGCTCTGCAAAAAAAATATCAGCAACTGCTGGAGGCGATCTATGGCGGGCGGCGGCAGGTGCATATCAGCGCAGAAGTGCGCTATCGCGATGGGCGGACGGGCACCATCGAAACCGAACTGCAGGTGGCGGATGTTTGATATGGCCCGGATTGACTCAGAAGTAGAGCCAAGCCTGTCATGAGACATTCGAGCGCCCAATTTACCCCCACCCCAAACCCCTCCCCCAATATGAGCTGGGGACAGGACAGGTTTCCAAGAGAGCGCACGTGCGGGTCTACCCCACCCCCCAACCCCCTCCCCGAAGCATCAGGGAGGGGGAGCGCATTCAGAGAAAATGAATCTGATGCTCATTTTCTTGCAGATTAGCAAGGTTTGCACTGGTTTCTCGACGAGTCTCCCTTCTCCATTGATATGGGGAAGGGCTGGGGATGGGGTAGAATGAAACCTGTCTTCTCCTCAGCCAATATGAGGGAGGGGCTTGCATGTTGCGGAATCGTTGGAAAAAACTGCCCTTCCCTCGTTTTGGGGGCAAGGGGCCGGGGGATGGGGGGCTTCATTGCGAGAACTGTAGGGGCGCGCTAGCTGGGCGCCCGCAAGGACAGCGCCGATGACAAAATTCATGCAAGCCAACAAGCGACAATTGACCTGGGCGCTCTATCTGGTTGCGGCGGTGGCGCTGCTGCTCTTCTTGGGCGACCAGCTGGCGGGCAAGAAGGCGGCGCGCATCGTGCAGACCTTGATATCGGGCGTGCTGGTCGGTGGCGTATATGGCTTGGTCGCGCTGGGCATCGTGGTCATCAACAAAGCCTCGGGCGTGTTCAACTTCGCACATGGCTGGATGATGGTTGTGGGCGGGATGATCTTTTGGAGCTTCTTCACCGTCAGCGAGATTTCCATCCCCGGCGCGTTGCTGCTTTCTGCCGCAACCATGTTGATGGTCATGACGACCGCCGGTTACAAATCATTGCTGCAACGGCGCAATCTGTTGACTGCGCTGGGCGGCACCCTGTTGCTGAGCCTGCTGATGACGATTGGCGGCGGCGAATGGCTGTGGCTGCACGCAGTGACAGGGACGGCAGCCGGTGCCGTCTTGACTGGGCTGGCGGTAGAGCGCTTCGCCATCCGTCCGTTGATCGGGCAGCCGCTCTTCACCGCGGTGCTGATGACTTTGGCTGTCGCCGAAGTGCTGCATGGCATTACGCAGATTGTCTGGGGCACAGTCGAGCTGAACCTGCCCATATTTGTCGACCCAGCCACCAACAGCCGCTTCAAGCCCATACGCCTGGATGCCTTCCGCGAGGCGCTGGGTGGTGTTGCCATCATCCGCGTCGAGTTGGTGATCGCTTTTGTGCTGGCGATTTTGGCCTTCTGCGGTTTCATATTGCTCTTCCGTTATACCAGCGTGGGTTTGGCGATGCGCGCGACCAGTGAAGACCAGCAGCTTGCGCAGGCGGTGGGATTGCGCGTGCGGGTGATTTTGGCGATCACCTGGGCGACAGCGGCTTTTTTGGCCAGCATCGCCGGCGTCTTGCAGGGCGGCGCTGTCGGTTTGTCGCTGAACATCAGCTTTGTGGCGCTGCGCGTCTTCCCGGCCGTCCTGCTGGGCGGCCTGGAGTCGGTGAGCGGCGCATTGGTGGGTGGCATCATCATCGGCATCGTCGAGCAGTTCGGCACACTCATCAATTCATCGGAGCAGGCGGGCACAAATCTGGCACCCTATGTCGTGCTGATGCTGGTGCTGATCATCCGCCCCGATGGCTTGTTCGGCGAGAAGCGCATTGAACGGATCTAGGGGGCAGCTATGGCGAATCTGAACCCGGCCGGCGTCTTTGATACCAGCTATGCGCAAGACCTGCGCATCGACCGCACGCCGCGCGACAGGCTATGGAAGAACCTGGCGTTCATCGCGCTGCTGCTGCTGCCCTTGCTTTCCCATTCGAGTCCGCTGGGCTTGGCCTGGATCAGCGACCAGTATGTCAGCCTGGTTGCGCGCGTCGCCATTTTCGTCATTGCTGTGCAAGGGTTGAACCTGCTCGTCGGCTACACCGGGCAGATATCGCTCGGGCATGGCGCATTCATGGCGGTGGGCGCGTATGTATCGGCGATCTTGGCCCGCGAGCTGGGCTTCAGCTTTTGGATGGCGCTGCCAGTCAGCGCGTTGTTGACGGGCGCGGTCGGGCTGGTATTTGGCTTGCCATCCTTGCGCGTCAAAGGCTTTTATCTGGCGATGGCGACCCTGGCCGCGCAATTTATCATCCCCTGGGTGCTGCGTTACCCCATGGCCGACCTGACCGGCGGCACCCGTCCGCTCTCTGTGCCAGCGCCGATTATTGGACCCTTCGCCGCCTATGCCGAAGATGAGCTCGGCCGGGACGCGCCTTTGCAATTTACGGCTGGGGATGCCTACTTTGTCGATGTGATCACTGTGGTGCTGCCCGCCCACACGAGCCAGGCTCCCCGCATCGAGATCATCAAGCCCAACGGCGATGTCGTGCCCTATGGCGATGTCAATGTGAACCTGCTTCTGGATGGCTATGGCAACCTGCACAGCTTGTCATATATTGCCAGCAAGCAGGGTGACTACCGCATCAGGCTGGTGGCAGCGGCCGGCGATGCAGACGGACCAGCGCTGGTGCGGCGGGGCAAGGCATTGAGCTTCGCCAGCGATATCGCCATGTATTACCTGATCGTGCCCTTGGCGGTGCTGCTGATGTTTGTGGCGCGCAACATCATCCGCACGCGCACGGGCCGCGCCTTCATTTCGGTGCGCGACAATGACCTGGCGGCTGAACTGCTGGGCATCAATGTCTTTGCGACCAAACTGCGCGCTTTCTTTCTCAGTTCGGTCTATGCGGGGGTCGCTGGTTGCCTGCTGGCATTCGAGCGCAACAGCCTGGCGCTGCAAATGTTCGAGCTGGATGTGTCGATCGAGATGCTGGCGATGTTGATCATCGGAGGGGCTGGCTTCCCGCTGGGGGCGATGTTTGGCGTGGCTTTCATCCGTCTGCTGCAAGAAGCCATCATCCCGATGTTTCGGCCGCTGTTGAGCGATTGGCTGCCGCAGCTTTTCCCCTTCATCGATGTCGTGAATATCACCAGCGCCATCAACCCCATCTTGTTCGGCGGGGCGCTCATGCTCTTCCTCGTGCTAGAGCCGCGCGGCATCGCCCATCGCTGGGAGATCGTCAAGGTCGCCTGGAAGATCCGCCCCTATGCCTATTAGTTGCGACTCGCCCACTTTTGGCATAAGCTAGAAATAGGCTCGCAAAGCTCACAATCGGACCAATACGGAGACACTGGACATGAAGAAACTATTCACATGGCTGGCGCTGCTGACGCTGGTGGCTGGCGGAGCGTTGAGTGCGGCGCAAGATATGGTCGCATACCCATCGGACATGACCGAATGCCAGGTCGACCTGACGGGCGAGACGATCAGCATTTATCACTTTGGCGATCTGAGCGGAGCCTATGCCTTCATCACACAGCCAATCGTCTCGGCGATTACCGACGCCGTGAGCTACTGGAACAGCCTTGGTGGCGTCTGTGGCGCAGAACTGGCGCAGGTTTACGAAGACACCGGCGGCAACCTGGAAGCGACCCAAAGCGCCTATGACCGCTTCACCAGCGAATATGGCGACGACCTCGATTTATTGCTGCTCTACAGCTCCAACGATGGCGAGCTGCTGCGCGAGCAACTGGCTGAAGACGAGATCGTATCGGTCATCTCGGCAGGATCAATCGAGAGCCTGTATGGCGAAGACGGACAGACGCCCGGTTGGCTCTTCGCCAGCAACCCGCTGTATATCAACCAGTTCGGCTTTTTCTGCCAATTTGTCGCTGCCAGCCCCGAGATTTTCCCCGACCCGGTCATCGGCTTCGTCACTTGGCCCGGCGCTTTTGGCCTGGCGGGCACAGAGCCGGCTTCGGCTGAGTACTGCGCGGAGCTGGGTGTCGAGGTGCTGCCCGATGCACAGATCTTCCTGCCAACCGACAGCGACATCCTGACGCAGGTGCAGAACGCCATCGACGAAGGCGCGAACATCCTCTACACCAATTCGCTGGCTTCTGGCCCAGCCTTGCTCGCCGGTACGCTTGTCGACCTGGGCATGGAAGACGACATCAAGCTGGCCGGCGTCAATTGGGTGATGGATACCAGCGTTGGCTTGCTGGGGCAGCGCGTATTGAAGTCGAACGGGCTGCCGGCGGTGGATGGCATGTTCGGGTCGATGCCCTTCTTGTGGTGGACAGAAGCGCAGCACCCGGCCATCCAGTTTGTCACCCAACAATTCACGGCAAACCAGCGCACGCCGGCAGAACAGAACATCGCCTATTTGCTGTCGTGGGGTTCGGTCGATGCCATCATCGAGACGATCATCCGCACGGTCAACACGGTGGGCAGCCTCGATGCCATGGCTGGCGCAGATGTAAAAGCAGTCATCGAAGCGATGGATTATGCAGTGCTGGGCGGCTTGATGCAGCAGCGCTTCGCCGATGGCCTGCGCGATGCCACGCACAGTCGCATGGCTGTCATGAAGTTCGCCAACGCGACGCTCACGGGGCCTGCTACTGGTCCTGAAGATGCCTTGCAGATGTCCGATGGCGCTGGCGGGCAGCTGTATGTGCCGCTGGTCGTGCCGCTGACAGACTTTATGCCCGTGCCACAGCTGCGCGGATAATCAGTTCCCTGCCCGCAAAGCAATGGGGACGGTGGAGGCACGATAGTTGTAGGGGTGATACTTGTGTCGCCCATTTGTAGTAGGTGATTCGTTTTGAGCGGGCGGGACAAGTTTCGCCCCCTACAGATTGCTCTTCAGGTTGGAGACACGACGAAGGACCGATGACAAACTCGAGCGCGCCGCATAGCCTCGTCGTCTCCAACATCGAGGTGATCTATAACAGCGTCATCCTGGTGCTGCGCGGCATCTCGCTGGAGGTTGCGCCGGGCAGCATGGTGTCTTTGCTGGGTCCCAATGGCGCTGGCAAGTCCACCACATTGAAAGCCATCAGCGGCTTGCTGCGCTCCGAGCTGGGCGAGGTTACGCGCGGACAAATCGTCTGGGGCGATCAACATCTTGACAACGAGCCGGCGGAAGAAGTGGTGCGCCGTGGCGTCGTGCAGGTCATCGAGGGCCGACTGCTCTTCCGCCACCTGACCGTCGAAGAGAATCTGCGCATCGGCGGCATGGTTTATCAAGGCGGACGACATATCCGCAAAGACCTGCAGCGCGTCTATCATTACTTCCCCCAGCTGCGCGCGCTGGCTCGGCGAGTGAGCGGCTATCTGTCTGGCGGCGAGGGCCAGATGCTGGTGATCGGCCGAGCGCTGATGGCGCACCCGCAGCTGCTTATGCTTGACGAGCCATCGCTGGGGCTGGCGCCAAGGCTAGTCCAAGAAATCTTTGCCATCATCCGCGAGATCAATCAACAGGAAGGCATGTCGGTGCTGCTGGTGGAACAGAATGCCCGCGCCGCGCTGGAATTGGCAGATTATGCCTATGTCATGGAAGACGGGCGCATCGTGCTGGACGGTCCCGCCGAGCAGCTGCGCGAGAATGAAGATATTAAAGAATTTTATCTGGGTTTGAACCAAGCGGGTGGACGCAAAAATTACCGCGATGTCAAACATTATCGGCGGCGCAAACGTTGGCTGGGCTAGCGCAAGGAGTGCAAATGGCAACGATCGACGCGCAGATCCGCGACCTGGTGCAGCACAGTTATCAGCGCGCGCCGGCCATCCGTCAGTTGCTGGACGAGGCAGGCATCGCTCCTGATGATGTGCAGAGCGCCGACGACCTGGCGCAGATCCCTGTGTTGGGCAAGGACGCGCTGGTCGAGATTCATCAAAAGAATCCACCTTTTGGCGGCTTCTTGACCATCGACCCCGCCGATCTGCCGCGCATTTTTATTTCGCCTGGACCCATCTATGATCCTCAGCCGCCACCAGCCGACCCCGAAGCACAGTTGGCTGCCTTGCGCTATATCGGCATCGGGCGCGGCGACCGCGTTCTCAACACATTCATGTATCATCTGACGCCGGCCGGCATCTTGCTGGATGAAGCCATCCGCGCGTGTGGCGGCACGGTCATCCCAGCCGGACCAGGCAATACCGAGCTGCAAATCATGCTGATGATGGCGCTGGAAGCGACTGGCTTTGTCGGACAGCCCAGCTATCTGATGACTTTGCTGGACAAAGCCGCCGAGATGGGCATGGGCGCGGACGCTGTGCCATTGAAGAAAGCGCTCTTTTCGGCGGAGCCCTACACGCCCAGCCAACAGGCGCGCTTTGAAGGAGACTATAACCTGCGCACAACCTCGGCTTATGGCACGGCAGATTTGGGATTCATCGGCTATACACGTTCGGGCGAGCCGGGCTTCCGCATCTTGCCGGGCATCTACTTGCAGATCTGCGATCCGCATACGGGCGAGCTGTTGCCGGCTGGTGAAACAGGCGAGATTGTGGCGACAACATTGAACAAAGCCTATCCGTTGCTTCGCTTTGGGACAGGCGACCTGGGGGCGCTGGCGCCACAGCAGGCGGGCGAAGAGCAACATTTGCTGGGACTATTCGGGCACAGCGGCGATGCCATCAAAGTGCGCGGCATGTTTTTGCATCCCAACCAGCTGGGCGCGGCTGTCATGCGCTTCCCGCAGATTAAAGACCTGCAAGCGGTCATCACGCGCGAGGGCAATCGCGATGTGGTCACGCTGAATGTGGTCTTGCGCGCTGGGGCACCGGCAGAAGGAATTGCCGAAGGGCTTGCTGCGCTCGCGCAACAGGCGGTGCGTCTGCGCATTGATCGGGTCAACTTCTTGGACGGCATCGACCCGAACGCCCGCAAGATCGACGACCAGCGCAGGTGGGACTAATCATCCGCTGCCTGCGGCTCGTCTTCAGCGGCTTCGTCGGCTTCGTCGATTGAATCTGTGACCCGCAGGAAGAATATGGTTGGTTCGGCCACATCTTTCACGCGCACATCGATGACAAACTGGGCGGCTTTCGCGCCAACTTCCAGGTCGGTCAGCGCCGAGCTGACCGTATCTTCATCGACATCGTCATTTTCCGCCAATTTGCGTAGGCCATCGCGGCTATAGAGGCTCAGCAGGGTGTCGATGGTTTCGTCTTCGCCACGCAAGGTAATCGCAATGCTGCGATCGGCGGGCAAGGTAATCCGATAGCGCACGCCTTGCTGGGGACCAACCCGGCCGGTGGCATTTACTTCGCTGCTGCCGATGCCCAATGACAGCTCGCCGCCGTCGATCAGCTCGCCTTGGATGGCATCGGTCAGGTGCTTTTCAGCCGCTGCCAGCAAGAAGTCGTCTTGGCTGGAGAGGCTCTTCATGGTAACAGGCACAGTCACGGTCGGCGTTACGCCTTGCGCTTCTATGTGTATCTCTTGGTTGGCATCCAGCGCGCGCGTCACGGTAAAGCGGATGGTGGTGTCTTCGGGCATCAAGAAATCATCGACTGCGCCGCCCAACCCGCCGCTGGGATAATGTCCGACGATGGCCGCGCGCTCGTCCAGCGTCAAATTGTAAGCGAAGAACTCGCAGGCGCTGTAACAACCGGGCGCGATAATGACAGCCAATTCGCCATCGTAGCGCTGCTCTGCGGGCGGCAGGATGAAGCGGTCTTTTGAATGCGGATCGAGATAGAACTCGCCGGTCGTTTCATTGTAGCGGCTGGAAAAGCCCAGGATGTGCTCTTCTTGAAAGAAATAGGCGCCCAACTGGTCGGCCAGATAGCCGCTGCCACCACCGTTGTAGCGCAGGTCGATGATGATGCCCGGCACTTCTTCTTCCAGGAAGGTTTCGATCATGCGCTCCCACAGCTGCACGATCAGCCGTTCGTTGTCGCCGAAGTCATAAACAGCGACATAACCGTGGCCGCTGGGCAATACCTCGTGTTCGACAGGCAATTCATCGCCATCGACGCCGGCCAAGAAGGAGGAATGTGAGAAGCTGGCGCGCTCGCTGATGACCGACAGGATGGCCGACTGCTCTTCGTCGCTTTCAGGATTGCGGAAAGTGACAGCGACTTCGCTACCCAGAGGGAAGCGGGTGATATAGCGCAGTTGCTGCAAACGCAGGCTGTGTGGCGTGCTCAATGCCGAATGCGCCCAGACGAATTCGCGCTGCATGGCTTCTTCCAATGTGCCGCCATCCCAAGCCAATATCTCTGCGCCGAGTTCCATACCGGCTTCGTGTCCAGGACCGCCCTCCAACAGATAACTGACGACGAAGCGCCCATCGTCCAGTTGCGCCAGCGAGATGCCCAGACCGCCATCGGTGTCTTCGCGGAAGTAATCGGCCAAGAGCGTCAATGGCATGGAGACATGTCCATCTGGGATCTGCCAGATAAAATCGCGCAGCGCCAGGGCATAGGCGTCCACCGGGTCGTCAGCTGTCTGGGCCTGCACAAAGCGTGGCGCAAATTCGGCTTCCAGGGCATCCCAATCCAGCTCATATAGCTCGGTATACGCATATTCGCGGCGGAAGAGATCGACCATGGCGGCGAAGGCTTCGCTGTAACTCAACTCGGAAAAGTCGTTAATGGCCGCTGCTTCCGGCTCATGCAGGTCGATGACCGGGCGGGCGCTGCGGTCGAATGTAAAGGGCTGGGCGTCCATATTCACTGTGGTATATCCAGCGGGCACGAGCACGATCGGGTCGTCCGCGGTGAACAACAAGCCATCCTCGCCAAAACCAGCCGGGAAGCCCTGCCCCGTTTCTGGCGCGTAGATGATGAACTGGCCGCCGATGATTTCGTGGCGCGTATCTGGCTCGATGCTGCTGCGAACCGAGGCATAGCCAGTCGACCAGCCGCCACCATAGACATCGCGTTCTTCCAGCAGCGTATCGCCAAAGATGTTCGCCCAATAGGCGATGGAAAAGACCATGACGCCGCTATCTGCCTGGCCATCGTTGTCGACATCGCGCAAACTGCCAGCTGGCGCCAGCGGCAGCGACAATGTGTAGCCGACTGGTGAAGTGAAAAAGTCGGATGTCAGCTGCCCGAGCACCTGCGATTCGCGCGGGAAGACATAATAGCGGTCGCGGTCGACAAAGCCGGCCTGGTCCTCCAGCAGGATCAGCGGTTCCGCCACACCACTGGTGAAAAGCGCGTTGCTATAGTGCAATTGCCCGCTGATGACGACAGGACCGCCCTCGTCGTTTTGGATGTCCGCGGGGAGAATCTCGTCAGTTTCATCCGCGGCCAGCGTCTGCAAAGTCAAGACGAACAGCAGCAGGGGCAGCAAGCAGCGAATGGCGTAGGACATGCAAGCTCTCCAGATAGGCGGGGCGAACGCAAGCATAGTGCAGGCCTGGCGGACCGACAAGGATGCAGCGCGCCATCCGCCTCATGCGCCCAGCGTGAAAGAATGCACCGTCAATTCGCGGTCAAAACGCAGTCCATCGGCAAGGACAGCGCCCGCTTGGCTGGCGAGAGTCGCAAAGTCATAGACAATCAGCTTGACCACATAGTCGCCGGCCGGCCGGTCAGCGAGATCCAGGCGGCTGATATCCAGCGGGTCATTGGCAATCACCGAATCGACCTGCGCCGCTTTATCCCCCGCGCTATCAAAGACCTGCAAGCTATAGCTGTACTGCTTGTTGATCGAGCGGTGCCACCACAGATAGACATACAACGACTCGTCCCTCTGCTCGAACAGGATATTGCCCAGCCGAGCGCCATTGTCATAGTCGACCACTACGGGCTGCGCAGCCGTGACCAGTTGGCAGGGTATCTCGCGCTTGAGATAGAAGCCGATGACGGCATTCGGTTTCTCCAGCCAGTTGCCACACGAGCGATAGTGTTGGCTGAACCAGTCGCGGAAATAATCCAGCGCCGGCAAATCGATCTGTTGTGGATTGTGTAGCAGCCAGAGGCCCTTGGCGTTTTCGACGATCGCTGCCTGCGTGCGGAACGGCAGGGTCTTGCTTTGGAAAATCAGCTGGTCCTGCTGGTTGTAGCCGGCATGGGCAACATCCGCCCACTCTGGCAGGCGCGCCCGATAATAGGTCAAAATTTCGTAGTCGTTCACCAGCGCATGCTGATGCAGGCTCAAGATGGGCAGCTGTGTGCCGGGCAGCGAATCGGCTTCGTACAGAAATTCTTGGTAATGCGGCACCTGATCATGATCGATTTCACGGCGGTTGGTATAGATCAGGAAGTCTTCAGAGTTGAAATAGGCGAAACTTGCCGCGATCCACACAGCCAGCAGCGGATAGCGCAGCCAGCTCCAGGCGGGCAATCGCGTCAAGCCGATGGCTAAAAAGCAGCAGAAGGGCACGGTCAGCACGATGGTGTAGCGCATGCGCCGCGCCGCCATGATGGTTGTCGCCTCGTTCATCAGGAAGAGCAGCAGCAACACCGCGCCCGCCAGGAAAACCAGATATGTTTCTGCGCCAGCCCGCTTTCTGCGCCAAAGCAGCGCTCCCAAAGCCAGCAAGGGTAGCAACCACAGGCCATTGGCATAGATGGACAAAATGGCATCCAGCGATTCCAACCAGGACAAGCGCGAGGCATCCAGCGCATCCTGGCTGCGTTCAAATCCGCGCAGGGCAACGGGCAGCCAGGCGGCAAATAGCAGGCAGGCAGCGGGCATCAGCAGCGAGACACGCAGCCAGCGGCGATCTTTGGGCACGAAGAACAGGTGATAGCAGCCCAGCGCCGCGATGATGATGAAGCCAAAATAATTGACATAGACGATCAATGCGGTGGCGGCGAAGAGGGACAGCCAGCGCCGTCCACGGACAGGAGCCTCTGCCGAAATCACGCGCCAGTACGACCACAGCAGCCAGCAAACCACCAGCAGCAGCAGGGCATAGAAGCGGGTCACATGCGCGTAATAATTGAAATAGGCCAAGCCGGCGATGGCGATAGCAGCCGCACAGGCGATTTCTTGGTCGCGCGTCAGATCTGCCAGACGATAAACCGCCACAACCACCAGCATGGCGAAGAAAACCGATAATAAGCGCGAGCTGAACAAATCATAGCCCGCCAGCCGCTGCCAGATATTCAACACAACGAAGTAAAGCGGTCCATGCTCGACGCTGCGCTCGGAGACGCTGTTGATGGTCTCGGGGATGGTATAGGTGTATTCCGCCCAGCGCGTGATGGTGTGCTTGAGCGTCTCGATTTCTTCAAAGATAACGGGATCGCTCTTAAGCGAGTTGATGCCAAACAGGTAGACGCAGATTACACATACAAGCGCGACAGTCCGCGACAAAGCTGCGCGTTGGTTCAGGCTAGAGGAGAGCGCGGTTGGCAGCATGGTGGCGGCAGTGTAGGCGAGTGGCGCGCGCTTGGCAAGGCGATACTCGCTCGTACCGCCGCTCAGCCAGCCGCCGCTATGGGATAAATCGTTACTTCGCTTGCGTCCACGCGCAGCCTCACTTCGATGTCGCCGAGGGGCTCATGCGGCGTGTCCAGGCGGTGCACAGCGATTGGGCCAGTGTCGATCTGCGCTGCGACCTGCGCCAGCCTATCGCCCGCGGCATTCACCAGCGACAGGCTATAGGCAGCATCCCGGCCAGACCAGTCGTGCCACCACAGCCAGACGGCGACTGTATCATCTTGCGCCTCGACCAGGTAATTACCCAGTGTGGCGTCATTGTTGAAGATAGCCACAGCCGGCGCGTCATCGCCGACCAGCGCGCAGGGGATGTCATGCTGCAAGTAGAACTCGATTATCGCTTTTGGTTTCTGCAGCCAAACGCCACAGCTGCGATATTGCGTCAGAAACCAATCACGATAGAAAGCCAGGTCATTGAGGTCGACCGCGGCAGGATTGTGAATGACCCAGACGCCCGGCGCATGCTCGACGATGCCTTCGCGCGTGGCATGCTTGTTCGACCCGCTGTTGATCCATAGTTGCCCGTCGTCATAACCGATGAAGGCGAGATCGGTATAGCCCCGTTGCCGAAGTTGCGCGCGATACCAAACTGGCTGACCATTTTCTGTCCAGCGCGCCCGCTCGTCCATGCTGAGGATTAGCAGCCCCTTGCCCGCGAAGCGCTGCGACTCGTAAATGAACTCCTGCAGATGCGTCTTGCGGTCGGCCTGACTATGTCGCAAGCCGGCAAAACGAAAGAGGTCTTCGCCGCCGGTATAGGCAAAGAATGACACAAAGGCGAGCACGAGCATCAGCCAGCGCAATCTGCGCCAACCGGGCAAATGCCGCAGGCCGATCACGATTGCGCAGCACATCGGGAGCAGCAGAATGGTAATGTAGCGCATGCGCTGCTCGACCAGGATGGGCACAATTTCGTTGAGCAGCAGAAACATCACCAGCAGGCTGATGCCGACAAACAGCAAAAACTGCTCGGCGCGCGTCAATCGGCGGCGATAGACAAGCGCTGCAGCGAAGGCAATTGGCGGAACAATCCACAGCCCGTTGGCGGATAGCGCAAGGATGGCTTGCAGCGCCTCGCCGAAGACCATGTGCGTCTCGGCCAGCACATTTTGGCTGCGGCCAAAACCGCGCAGGGCAACAGGCAGCCAGCCGATGAAGGTCAGGCAGCCCGCAGCCATCGTCAGCGCAACGTAAAGCCAGCGGCGGTCCTTGTCCACGAAGAGCAGGTGCCAGCAGCCCAGCGCCGCGATGAGGAAGAATCCGAAGTAGTGCACATAAATGATGGTTGCGGTCGCGCAAATCAAGGACAGCCAGCGCCAGGTTCGAGGACGTCCCTTCGCAGCGACAAGGCGCCAGTAGGACCAAATCAGCCAGGCTGCCAACAGCGCAATCAGCGTATACATCCGCGCGACATGGGCATAATGCACAAAGAATGCCTGGCAAGACATAGCGATTGCCAGGCCGCAAGCCAGCTCGCGGTCGCCGCCCATACGCCCGACTTGCCAGGCGGCAGCCACAGCCAGCACGGCAAAGTAGACCGACAGCAGCCGCGCTGTAAAGAGGTCGTAGCCAGTCTGTCCCTGCCAAATATTTAATCCCGCAAAATAGAGTGGCGCATGCTGCATGCTCTTGTAGGCGACGCTGCGCACCGTATCGCGGAGGCTGTAGATTTCTTGCAGATTCAGCGGATGAATATGCTTCAAGGTTTCCATGTCGTCGGCGACATAGGCGGGCGTGGCTTTGATCCTGGGCAAGCTGATGGCGTAGACGCAGATTACACATACAAGCGCGATTGCATAGGGCAGCGCGCGCGACAGGCGAGGCGAAAGTCGGTATGAATTAGCCAGCATAACTAGGCGAGTTTATAGGCTTTTCGGGCGCAACGAAAGGACGAAGTATTGTTGCCGCCCGGCGATCAATCAGCGCCCAAGACAAATTCGGCAGCCGCAAGCGCCCGTTGCTGCACATGCTCGATCAGCCCGTCGGTCGCGCTGCGCAGAGACTCCAGGTCAGCATCCGCCCCGACATCGCGTAAGTAGTTGGCCAGCATCTCGAAGTTGGCTTCGTAGATGGCGGTCATGCGCTCGGGCGTGAAAATGTCCGACGCGACCAGCGCGACCAGCTCCACATAACGACTGCGATAGAGCGGGTCGTCCATCAGCAGCCCGATTAGCGGATGCGCTGCTGGGTCCACATCGGCCAGCGACAGCTCCAGCGGAGGCATCAAACCTGGCGCTCCGCCCGCCGTGCTCGCTCCCGATGACAGCGCCATGTTGTTATCCCAGGGTATCCACACCAGTGTGCCAGTCGCTTCGTCGGCATAGAGATAATAATTGTGCGGCAGGTTACCATAGGTATCCCAGTTTTGGATGAACGTGTTGACCGCCAGCCAGAGCAGGAAGCTATCGACATCGAGGGCTGCCTCCAGCCCGGCGCGCCAAGCAGCAGGATCAATCTGACGTGATTCTGAATGCAAAGCAGCAAAGACCGCCAGGACATCGGCATAATCGCTGTCCCGATTGGTCTCTTTGTCGAATGAGCCTTCTCTGAAAGTGCCTTCGGCGAAGCTGGCGCCCGGCCCGCCCGGCTTGTACATATTGCCGTTGTCATCAGCAAACTGCGTCTCGATGAGCGTGTCTTCGGGTAACTCAACAGCGGTGTAGATGCCCCAGAATTCGCTGCCCGCTCCAGCGCCGACATCGACATAGACCGCGTAAAAGGCGGTTTCCGCAGATGGCACTCCCGCATCACGAAAGATATCGGCCGCCACTTTCTCCCGCTGCAACGAGCTGTCGAGTTGTGGCGAGCGCGCGAACGAAAGCTGCTTGAAGCCATAAAAGCGCTGGTTGTCCAGGGCGGGGTTGTCATCTTCGAATTCGTCAAAATCCAGCTTGAATGGCAAGCCTTTTTCGCCACTGCGCCAGCCCATGCTGAGGGTCGAGTTGCCTTTGTAGCGGAAGCCGACTTCTTCCCAGACGCCATCGGCGAATTCAATTGTCACCGGCACCCAGATGGGATTGCGCGCCAGTTGCATGTTTTCAAGCCGTCCGCCCTCGCCGCCTCGCAGCATTCCCTCACCAGCCGGGAATCCAGAAGCGCCGGGCATGGGCAGCGCCGCGAACAATTCGCTGACTTCCATTTCCAGCGCATCAGCCACAGCGTTGAAATCGGGCATAAGTTGCATGGCTGCCATGAGTTGTTCTTCGCTACGGTCGAGCTGTTCGGCTATCTGCGCCAGCATGGCGCGCATCTGGCGAGGATTGCCAGCGGGAGCTTGAGCGCCTGCGCGACTCTGTTCAGCGCGCCGGCCGAAGCCCGAATCTGCCGCGCCGCGCTCGCCATAGATCTCGGTCATATCGGCTTCTTGCGCCGTCCAGGCTTCGGGCGAGAATGTGATGGTGATTTCGTTGATGCGGTCATCGGGCAGCACGAGGTCGTAATTGATGGGCGCGCCCCTGCTATGAGATACGTCTGTCCAGGTGTCGTTTCGCGGCGTGTTCTGCGCCAGCGCCGGCATGTTCAGCGCCGCCAACAGCAACGTTATGACGATCTCGCGCAGTTGGATAGTTCCTTTTCGCTTCATGTTTGCCCCCCTGCTTCGAAGTACCAAATGCGCAGCCGCGCCGACCCTCGCTTGATATTGATGCGGCGGATGGCAACGCGGACGGGCGTGATGCCGGTGCGCTTGCGGATGTCTGCCAACAGGTCTGGTCGCCGATCCGGGTGCAGCAAATCCATGTTGTCATAATCTAGGCTCAAGCTGGAGCGGTAACGCACGACCTGGCTGTATTCCAGCGCAAACAGCGTGGCCAGCAGCGCCAGATTGACCGCCACCAGCTCTGCCCAGTCGCCAAAGAACATGAGCATGGCATTGACCAGCGACAGGGAAATCGTGGCGAAGAGGTAGGTCATGTCGCGCAAGGAGATGGGCACAGTGCGGAAGCGCAGCAGCGAGAATATGGCGAAAATGCCAAAGCCGACGCCCAAACCGATCTCGACCTGCATCATGGCGCTGATGACCACATAGACGAGGGTGCCGCTAACGATCATGCCAAAGGCATAGTTGCGGTTTGGCTCGCGCCGCCAGTACAAGCCGAGGATGAGCAGGCAGATGATGCCGAGGTTGATGCCGAAGCGCAGCCAATAATCTAGGACTGCTTCCATAGGCATCTCCTTTGCTGGATGACGATCGGAGACTGGCGTTTCGATGTCGTCGGTGCGGATTATTGCGCCAGCGTCAACGGCCAGACGGCGTGCAGTATAACAGTCAGTAGAAAGGCGTTTGTAACAGTAATGTAAAGGCTGCAGGCGCTTCCGCTGGCTTGGCGACGGGAAACCACGCCAGCCCAAGCGAGTCTCCTGAAAATTGGTAGATCGCCGAGACGATCGCCCTGATGCTGATTCGCGCTGATGAAGCAAACAAAAAACGGCGCAGCAGGGGCGCAGAGCGTTGGCGGCGGCATACTCTCCCACATCGTCTCCAATGCAGTACCATCTGCGCTCGCGGGCTTAACTGCCGGGTTCGGGATGATTCCGGGTGTACCCCCGCGGCTCTAGCCACCAACACTCTGCGCGCCTGCTACG
>JAJDZQ010000017.1 GCA_022824565.1 Anaerolineae bacterium
CCGAAGGACGCACTACCGTTCGACTTGCATGTATTAGGCACGCCGCCAACGTTCATCCTGAGCCAGGATCAAACTCTCCGTCTTCAAACAGGGTTTGATTTCGCTCTTGTCTTAACCTGCTATTCTGCTGTTAATCTGCACTCCACACCCAACAAAGCAGGCGCAAGTTAGACAGGCGACACTATCTCCGCCCCCTGTGCTTCACAGACTAACAAGCCAACAGCATCCGTGTCAAGGGGAGATTTATTTTGGATTCGCTGGCTACCAAGAAACCATCAACCTGGGCGCAGCAGGCATCACCCGGTACGCGCCAGGCGGAATAGCTCTTTCTCCATCACCAGCTTGATCGCCAGGTTGCCAGCAGCCATGAGCTCTTGGACAATGTCATCGTAATCGGCCGTGTAGAGCAGGTAATCGATGTCATATTTCTCCAGAATGGCGAGTCGCTCCTGCAGCGGCGTAGCGTCTTCCCAAAAACGGAAGTGATCGTCCGTGCGTTGCTGCGCTTCTTCCACAGGCATATTCGAATACATGACCATCCTCTGAACATGGTAACGCGACAGGGCAATCGCCTTGTAGCTGGAAGATAGAACCTGGTTGCGCCGGTCTGGGCTGCTGAGGAAACGCACTCGCTGCTCATGATGCGAATCCAGGAATTCGCCCAGCTCGATCCAGTCTTGCCGGCTTTCGATCACCGCAGCGACATCCAGCGTAAAATCTACCCCGCGCAGCACAATGAGAAAGTGCGCCGATGACAGCAACGTGAGCGCAGCAGTCCCCACCAACGCCGCCTTGCGCAGTTGCTCATGCGGTAAGGAAACATGGGCGCGCAGCCTGCCCCAGAGTACGACCAGCACAAAGTACAGCATGTAACCATAGGGAAGTATCCACATCACGCGCATCATGTGCGCCACCGAAACCAGCCGGCCATAGAGCCAAGCAGTGAATGGCAGCAAACCTACGCAAGCCGTCACCGCCAAAGCCACCAGCAGCCAACTGCGCTTGTCACAACGACGAAACGCCGCCGACAGCATGACCAATGCCAACAAGCCATAACTCAGCGCACCGACAGCCGACGGGTTGATGGCATACAACGTTTCACCCGTGATTGGATTGCGCCGGTTGATTGTCAGCACATCGCGATTGGTTCGAATGGGATCAGAGCCGAAGTTCCAGGCGCTTTCCGCGCTGTCTAATTGCAAGCGCAAGACAATACCGGGCGAAAACACCAGCAGCGCCATCAAGAGAATCGCCAAGGCGCTGGACCGGTGCTGACTGCTCGTCGTGATCAGGCGGGGCGCAAAGCCAATCACGAGGGCAATCAGCACGAAACCAGCCATCATCACATGCGCAAACAGCAAAGCCAAAAAGCCGAGGAAGAACGCAGCATAAGCTTGACGAGAAGGCGTAACATAAGCGCGGTGAGCCGCAGAGAGCGCCAGCGGAGCCACGACAAAGCCAGCCACCAACTTGTCTTCCAGCACCCGCCAAACAAATTGCGCGCCTGGCTGACGGATGCCGCCCAACAGCAGCGCGTAGCAACACAAATGCAGAAGCACGACCAGCCAGGCTGTCCGCGGCGACTCGCCTATATCCCGCGCGAAGGTGTAAACAGCGCAGACGGCGACCAACATCAGCAGGCTGTTGATGATGAAGTCGACATGCAGTATGTGCTGCCCACTCATCGCCGACACCAGCGCTTTTGCCAGCTCCCAATAAGTCAGGTAAGTGCGACTGGAAATGCGCTCGCCAGAATCATAAAGCCATTCCTGCCAGTCGAGAGGCGCGCCATCTTGAAAGGCAAGGGTCAGCGAGTTGAGTATATGCTGATCGTTCCTGAGCGGTTGCCAATGCATGCCGCTGTAGGCGAAGAGCGAAAGCGTAATCAGGATGATCAGGATGAGAAAGAACGTCTCCAGCGCAGGTCTGCGGCCGATGATGCGCTGCTGGCGCGCCTTGAATGCGAAGGCCAGGATTGACGCCGCCGTCAAGCAGAACCAGAGCAGCAAAATGCCAGCAAATGTCCAGTGCAGGCTGCGCGCCAGGATGCCGCTGATGCTGATCAGCGCCAGCGATGTCGCGAATCCATAGCTTACGAAGCGCGGTAGGCTGACCGGCAGCCACTTTTGGGCAGCTGTGATCAGCAAGCCGCCGGGCAGTATAAACAGCGCGAAGGCCAAGGCGACAGACAACCAAAGCTGGGCATGACTATCAAAGCCCAGCAGGTCCAGGCATAACAGCAGCGCGAGCCCGGCCGCCAGCCACAGGCCAGTTCGCCACCCTTGAGTTCGTCCCAGCAGCCTCTGCATCAGCGCAACCAATCCCACAAGCCAACTCGCATCTGCGCCGGAATACGCTAAATGTCCCGCGAGCCCTTGCTCTTGTTTACCGTGTGCGTAGCGTTGTAGATAATTGCCTCGCGCAGCAAAGCCTTCAGCGCCGCCACATCAATCTCTTGCCCTTCGAACAGATCAATCGCACGCGACTGCTTCGCATTCAAACTGGCGTTGAACAGGCTCTTCGGGTCAGACAGGTGAGCGCCATGATGCAAAGTGAGCTTCACCTTGGTTTTGAAGATGTTGCCATGGCCAAGGATGCCTCCTTGCGACCAGAATGGCGTCCCCATATACTTCCAGTCTTCGACCACTTGCGGGGCGACTTCGTGGATGATCTTGCGGAGCTTCGCCATGGTCTCGCCGCGCCAGTCGTCGTGCTCGGCGATGAAATTGTCAATGCGCTTGACTGCTTCTTCACGGCGTAGCGGTTTGGATTTGCTCATGAGTCAAGCCGCTCTTTTCTCTCTGCGCCGATTCTGGTCAAACCATATCGCTGCGCCCTTCCAGCGCGCGCATCAACGTAACCGAATCCACATATTCCAGGTCGCCACCGGTGGGCAAGCCACGCGCGAGCCGCGTCACTGTAACATCCGCGCCCGCGAGTTCGCGTTGCAAATACATGGCTGTGGCATCGCCCTCCAGGCCGGGATTGGTGGCGATGATCACTTCGCGCGCGTCAGCCGCTTTCACGCGCAGCAGCAGTTCGCGAATCTTCAAGTCATCAGGCCCCACGCCATTCACGGGCGAGATCGCGCCATGCAGCACATGATAGTGCCCACGATAGATGCCGGTGCGCTCTATCGCCATGAGATCCAGCGGCTCTTCGACAACGGCAATCGTGGTGGCATCGCGTCCACCCGCGCTGCATATCGGGCAAGGATCATCCACAGTGATATTGAAGCAGGTGCCGCAAAGCCTGGTGTGCGCCTTCAACCGCGCCAGCGCATCTGCCAGTCCCAGCGAATAGTCGTCGGGAGCGCGCAGCAAAAAATAGGTCAGCCGCGACGCCGTCTTGGGACCAACGCCGGGCAAGCGCGAGAAAGCCTCGACCAAAGCAGTAACCGGCTGGGGAATGGCGCTTTGTATCGGCACGTCAGCCCAGCAAGCCGCCCAAGCCCGGGATATCGCCCAAGCCGCCGGTGATTGCTTCCATGCGCTCGGCGGCCATTGCCTGGCTTTGCTCTATCGCCTGATTGACCGCCGCCACCAGCAGGTCTTGCAAGTCGTTGAGCCATTCTTCGTCGTCCAGGTCGATGACATCGGGATTGATCGCCACCGATTGCACCCGTTGATGCCCGGTGATCACCAGCCGGATGGCGCCGCCACCAACCGAAACCTCGGTTGTTTCGCTTTCCAGGCTGCTTTGGGCTTCTGCCATATCCTGCTGCATCTTCTGGAACATGGCCATGGGGTTTGCGCCGCCGGGCAACCCGCCCCCGCCTCGTTTGCTACCGCGTCGTTTGCTCATGTGCCGCCTCTCTGTCTGATCCGTCTGCGATACCCGTCCAATTTAGTGTATCACGCCGAGATGGACAAGTTTCAACTAGCCCGCCCCTGGATTGAGCAACCAGATATGCGCTTCGTCTGTTGCGCCGGCGAATACCCGCTCTGCGCCGCGGCTCGCCATGATCTGGGCAGGCACCTGCGCATCGGCGATGACGGCATAGAAGAAGCGCCCGGGCAACTCGGCGCGCATCCCATCCAACACAACGGTGTAGAGCTGGTCGCTGGTTTCTTCATTGTAGAGCTGCTGCACATGTGAGACACGGTCGGCATAGGCCGGGATATTGTCTGTAAACCAGTATTGAGACTTCCGCACATAGACTTGCCGCTCGTGCAGCATATGCTCGTATTTTCCGATGTTCAGCGGCAACACGACGATAGCGTCGGCGTGGGTGTTCTCGCGCATCCAGGCATAGGCAGGCATGCGCTCGCCGTCAATATAGCCATCCAGATAGGTGATGTGGCTGTTTTCGTAAACGAACGCCAGTTCGCGGGCGCGGGCATCATTATACCGAGTCACTTGCATGACCTTGCCAATCGCCAGAGCGACGAGACACAGCAGGAACAACTTCGCCGGTTGGATGCGTCCGCGATCCCAAGTGCGCGCCAGCGACTGCAAAGCCAGCAGAGCCGACAGCGTCACCAGAATCGACACATAATAGACTATTTTGTGCTGATCGCCGTTGGGCAGCAGCAAAACCGCCGTGAGCAAGAGACCCAGCCAGGCGCTGACCGGCAAGAACAAGTTGACCCAGCTTCTATCGCGCAGCGCCAACAGCGTTTGCAGAGCCAACAAGGGCAGAAATACCAAAAGCGCCGCGCCCAACATGCGGATATTGCCGGGCACGACAAGCTGCAAGCTGATGCCGACCTGGCTTGTCGCGGTGAAACTGACATAGTAGTGCAGCAGCGGCAGCGTCAAGAAAGCGCAGGAGAAAAGCCAAATCGCCACAAATCGCGGATGCAGCCG
>JAJDZQ010000037.1 GCA_022824565.1 Anaerolineae bacterium
CGCCCCTCGTCCAGTATGTGCAAGAGATGGACTCGGGAGCGCTCGCATGCACGAACAGCACAATGGCGACCCAATGCAACGACTCTTCGACTTCGTTGCCAACGCCCCCGCCGACGAAACGTTGATCAAGATGGACTGCAACGACTGCTGCGAAAATATCACCCAGCTGGCCGAGCAGGTGGCGAATGGCGCCGACCTGAAGGAAATCTGGCCCGAGATGCAAAAGTTCATGCGCTATTGGGACGATTGCCGCGAGGAATTTGAAGCGCTGGTGGCGGTGCTGCAAGCAGAAAAGGCGCTGGGCGGCTTCGACTTTTCGGCATTGGAATAATCTGCATTGCTAGCCATATTTTGTCGAGCTTGCGCCAATACAATCAGCAAAGTTTGACCAGGGTACATAGCCAAGTTAGCTCGCCCTTCCCTCATTTTTCGGGGAAGAGCTGGGGATGGGGGAACAATGAAAAAAGAACGGGTCGTTATCATTGGCAGCGGACCAGCTGGCTTGACCGCCGCTCTCTACACCGCCCGCGCGCAACTGGCGCCTGTCGTCATCGCCGGCGAACAACTGGGCGGGCAAGTCGCTATCACGCACGAAATCGAGAATTATCCCGGCTTCCCCGATGGGCTTAGCGGTCCCGAGCTGGTCGAGCGGATGAAGCAGCATGCGGAGAACTTCGGCGCGAAGGTCGAATTTGACCTGGTGGAAAGCGTCGATTTCAGCCGCGGCTCGCCATTTGCCGTAAAAACCTATGGCGAGGAATACCTGGCCGACTCGGTCATCGTGACGATCGGCGCAGACCCGCGCAAGCTGGGCGTGGCTGGCGAGGCAGAATTCACCGGCACAGGCGTCAGCTATTGCGGCACCTGCGATGGCTTCTTCTTCCGCGGCAAAGATATTGTCGTGGTCGGCGGTGGCGATTCGGCTCTGGAAGAGGGCATCTTTTTGACGCGCTTCGCCAACAGCGTGAATATTATCCATCGCCGCGATGCCCTGCGCGCCGGCGTGCAACTCCAGCAGCGGGCTTTCAACAACGACAAAATCAGCTTCACCTGGAACAACGTGGTCGAAGAAATCATCGGCGATGGCGGCGGCGTCAATGCGGTGCGCCTGCGCAATACGCAAACGGGCGAACAGACGCAGCAGCCGACCGAGGGCGTCTTCATCTTCATCGGGCACGACCCCAACAACGCCGTCTTTGGCGACCAGATCGCGCTGAACGAAAATGGCTACATCATCACCGACCAACGGTATCGCACCAATGTCGATGGCGTCTTTGCCGCGGGCGAAATCCAGGACGAGATCTGGCGGCAGGTGGCGACATCTGTGGGGCAAGGCACATCGGCGGCTATGGCGGCCATCCAATGGCTCGAAGCGCGCGAAGACAGCCTGCAAGCGCTGGATGCCGAGCGGGCTTAGCGCAAGACAAGCTCCTGTTGTGCGAGCGGATTACAACACGACACCTTCATAAGCCGCTTCGACAGATTGGCGCACCTGGTCGCAGAATGCCTGGTCGATGGCGGCGTCGTGATAGATGCCATACCACAAGCCAGCATCGCGCACGAACTCCCGCATATTCAGCAGGGCATGCGAAACATCGTCCCAGCCGATGCCCATAGCCTGCGGGCGGATATCGACGCCAGCGCGCACAATGGCGGCGAGCATGTCTTCGGCGCGGTCATCGTGCAACAGCGAGCCGACATAAATGCCCAGACAAACCGGCTGCCCATGGATGAACTTCAGCCCCGTGTGGTATTCCAGCGCATAAAACAGGAAGTGGTCTGCGCCTTCGATCGGGCGTGGATTCCAGCCCAGATTATGAAAGGCCGCCCCGCCCCAGCGATTCGCCAGCATCAAGGCGCGGATGCCTGTCTCGTTGACCTCGCGGATATCGTCCAGCGCCTGCATCACGCTCGCCAGCACCGCCTGGGCTTCGTCGACCAGGGCTTGGTCGTAAGGCCATTTGTCTTCGACCTGCCCCTGCGCCTGGGCATACCGCCAATCGGCATGAGCGGTGTGATAGCAGAGAATCTCGCAGATGCCGCTGCGGTTCACGACCGGCGGCGCGCTTTGAATGACATCAAAGTCCACATAAACCGCCTCGGGCACCGCCCAGTAGACATAACGGACATTGCCAGCAAAGCGCAACCCACAGCGATGACCAAAGGCAGCGTTGACCGACATGGAAGTCGGCGCCTGGAAGAGCGGCAGCCCCAGCGCCCAGGCGAAGTACTTGGCGACATCCAGCGCCTGCCCACCGCCCAAGCCGATGATGCTGCGACAGTCGGGCAGCTTGGCCAGCTCGGCCTTTAGTTCGTCGCCGTCTATGGTCGTGACGAGGTAAGGACCAGCCAGGTTGTCATCAAAGTGGTGTGCGAAGAGCTCCCACAGATCGGCCATGGTCACGACCAGATAGGGCTGATGAGCGATATTGGGCAGCTCGGCGAGCAAATTGCGGCCGAAGATTGTGGTGAAGCCGGGGCGGTCGGGCATAGCGTTTCCTCTCTGGCAAGTGGCAGATGCGCTTCGATTATATTGGCTATATCGACAATGAACATTTTGTCCTCTTTTCTTATCGGGCAGGGCAATCGCCATAATATGAAACTCGCTGGCAGCATAATTTGCTGCGATTGCCCTGTCCTCCGCTCGTGTCTGCCTTGTCTCTCATCATGCATCTTGGTTACACTGCTAGCATCTTTCCTAGCGCAGTAGCGAAACGGAAGCCCCCACTATGTTGAACGATCCGCAGCAAGTCTCTGCCGCCCTGCGAGAGCAGCAGTATATCGCCACGGACGAAATCGCGACTGTCGCCTTCCTGGCGGAAAAGCTGGGCAAACCGTTGCTAGTGGAAGGACCGGCCGGCGTCGGCAAAACCGAATTGGCAAAAGCCTGGTCTGGAGCATCGAGCCGTCCGCTCATCCGCCTGCAGTGTTACGAAGGTCTGGACGAAAGCAAGGCGCTCTATGAATGGGAATATGCCAAGCAGATGCTCTATACCCAACTGCTGCGCGACAAGCTCAGCGACTTGTTGGCTGCGGCCGACACATTGCGACAAGCCGCCGACCGCCTGGGCGAAGAAGATGATGTCTTTTTTAGCGAGCGCTTTCTGTTGGCGAGGCCCCTGCTGGCGGCGCTGACAGCCGCTGAACCCGTCGTGCTGCTGATAGACGAGATCGACCGCGCCGATGCCGAATTCGAGGCGTTTCTGCTGGAAATCCTCAGCGACTTCCAGGTATCCATCCCCGAACTCGGCACGATAAGCGCGCGCCACCATCCCAGCGTCGTGCTCACCAGCAACAATACGCGCGAATTGTCCGAAGCGCTCAAACGCCGCTGCCTCTACCTGTTTGTCGATTATCCCAGCCACGAAGCCGAGTTGAACATCGTCAAGCTGCGCGTGCCCGATCTGAGCGACAAGCTGGCGCGGCAGACCGTAGAAGTCGTGCAAGGCATGCGCCGGCTCGACCTGAAGAAAAATCCCAGCGTTTCCGAGACGATCGACTGGGCGAAAGCGCTGGTCATGCTCAACGCCGACAACATCGACCAGAATACCCTGGAAACTACTTTGACTGTCTTGCTCAAGCACGAAAGCGATGTGCAAAAGGCGCGTCGTCAGTTGCAGCAGGGGCGCTCAAGCGACAGGCAACAGCCTCGCCGCCGCTCTTCTGATTGGAATTAAAAGGGCGAGCCTGGAGAGGCTTTGTGAAATTGTGAAAACCAGACGCATGATGCCCGCTGCTTAGGGCGCGTTTCTCGCCCCATTATCCTGTCGCCCGCGCGCTCAGGATCAAGCTGCGGCCCGTCATGGCGGGTGGCGCAGCGATGTCCAGCAAATCCAGCACAGTCGGCGCAACATCAGCCAGCCGCCCCCAGCTGCGCAGATCATACACATACTTGGCGTCCAGCACGAAGAGCGGCACGGGCGCAACGGTGTGATAGGTGTGCGCCGCGCCGGTCAACGGGTCGCTCATGCGCTCGCAATTGCCATGATCGGCGGTCACAATCGCAGCGCCGCCCTGGCCTGTTACCGCCGCCACCAATTGGCCAGCGCAGTCATCGACCACAGACACGGCTATGACCGCGGCTTCCAGCGAACCCGTATGCCCGACCATGTCAGGATTGGCGAAGTTGACCAGCAGAAAGTCATCATCCGCTGCGTCCAGCCGCGCCAAGGTCGCATCGGTCAACTGGCGCGCGCTCATTGCGGGCTGCAGGTCGTAGGTGGCGACCTTGGGCGAAGGCACGATATGGCGCGTTTCGCCGGGGAATGGCAACTCTGTTCGTCCATTAAAAAAGAAAGTTACATGCGGATACTTCTCTGTTTCGGCGCTGTGATACTGCGTTTTTCCGGCGCGGCTGATCGTCTCTGCCAAGGTGTCGCCCAGCAGCTCGACCGGAAAGAGCACCTCATCGGCGAGCCCGTCCTGATAGGCTGTCATGGTAATCAAGCGCAGATCGGCGATTGGCGCGAAGCTATCCGCAGTGGCGAAGTCGCGCTTGCTGAATGCCCGACACAACTGGCGCATGCGGTCGGCGCGAAAGTTGAAACAGAGCAAAGCATCGCCCGCTTCTATCGCCAGTCCCTCGCCAGTGATGACCGTCGGCGGCAGGAACTCGTCGGTAAAGCCAGCGGCATAGGACTCGCGGATGGCCGTGATGGCATCGGGCGCGTGCCGATCGCTCTGGCGCTCGACCATGGCGGAATAAGCGCGCTGTGTGCGTTCCCAACGCTGGTCGCGGTCCATGGCATAATAGCGTCCGCTGATTGTGGCGATGCGCCCCACACCCAAATCCGCCAGCCGCTCGCAGAGATCGGCGCAGAAATGCTCGGCTTGTTGGGTTGGCGTGTCGCGCCCATCGGTGATCAGATGCAGAACGGGGTCGATGCCCGCCGACTTGGCGATTTCCAGCAGCGCAAGCAGGTGGTCGCTGTGGCTGTGCACGCCGCCATCGCCCAGCAAACCGGTCAAATGCAGCTGCCTGCCGGCGCTTCGCAACGAAGCAAAGGCAGCGTGCAAGACGGGATGCCGCGCGAGGCTGCCAGAGTCTATCGCATTGGCAATGCGCGATATATCCTGGTAGACGATGCGTCCCGCGCCCAGATTCAAATGTCCGACTTCGGAATTGCCCATCTGCCCCGCCGTCAAGCCGACATGCTCGCCCGAGCTGTGGATGATGCTGCGCTCGTTTTGCGCCAACCAGCGATCCATATTGGGCGTATCGGCCAGCGCGATTGCGTTGCCCGCGCGCGCCTCGCGGATACCCCAGCCATCCAGGATGATCAACATTACGGGCTTTCTTGGCATGTCTCTCCGCCAGGGCTGTTTGATGTTGCACCTGGTTTACCACAGACAGCCCATGCGGCACAGGGCTACTGGTACCCCCTCGGTCCTCACCCCCCTCGGTCCTCACCCCCCTCGGTCCTCACCCCCCGCGGCCCCCTCGTCAGCCGCGCGTAGGGGTCCCGCTTTGGCTACACCCTCCGTCCTGACGACTGAGGACAGGACAGTTTTTCTACCCCATCCCCGGCCCTTCTCCATGTCAATGGAGAAGGGAGACTCGTCGAGAAACCAGTGCGTTTATTGCTATTCTGTTAGAAATCGAGCATCAGAATTCAGCATCTTTGAATGCGCTCCCCTTCCCTGATGCTTCGGGGAGGGGGCTGGGGGATGGGGTTAAATGGGCGAGTCATCGCCTCGCCCCTACACTGTCTCTTCAAGGAGGGGCTGTTCGCCTCCAGACGGCAAAAAGACGGCCGCGCGCTAGCTACTGGCGGCGCAAAGCCGAGGCAAGCAGGCTGTTGGCGCGGGGCGGCAGCGGCGCATCGGCAACGTAGAGGCGGCTGGGGTCGTAGTCGACATCCATCTCCCAGCCCAAATACGCGGCGGGGTCGTCAACGAGCGAAACTTGCAAATCGTCATCCACATGCAGCAAGAGTGTCTTTTGCAGGGCGGATTCGCGGTCTGCGGAATTAAAGACCATGTCCTGGCTATGATGTCGGCCGCAAGTCGTCTGTGTCAGGCAAAATGTCGCCCCGTCCGGCGCGCGCTCGTCATAAACCAGCCACAACGCGCTGTCGAACATGGCGCCCGCAGCCAGCTCCCAGATGCCGCGCTCTTGCATAGACTGCCAAGACAGGGATGTCATAGCCAGCAGCTGCGTTTGCGCATGTGGCGCAGGCACGAGCGACACAATCTCGTGCAAGACGCGCGCCTTGTGGTCGGCGGCGGCGATTGTCGAGTCATGCTGGATGAAGAGCCGCGACAGCGCCGGCAACAGCAGCAGCAAGCTCAGCGAAATCAACGCATAATCACGCGCGCGCTGGCCACTTATTTTCGCCGTAAGCAGCATCAGCAAGCAAATGACCGCCACGGACGCGCCGATCGGCACATAAAAGAACATGCGCCAGGAATCGTCTCGGTAGCTAGCGAACCACATCAGCACGCCGACAGCCGGGATGATGAGCAGCGCTCCACCCAACAAGCCCGCGCCGATCTGTCGGTATGACAGCGGATGCGCAGGTGAATCTCGACGCGCCAGGCAGAGAGCCACGCCAGCCACCAGCGCCAAGCCCAGCAACGTGGGCAGCAGCCAGTGATTATCGGCCAGCGATAAAAATGCCTCTCGCCAGCCATCAAGGAAAGTCTGCCGATAAACCCAGCCCAACGTGTCCGCCGCAGCGCCCAGTGAATTTTCAACGCCGCCCAAACCGCCCTGTCCGTACAAGGGGCGGTCTGTCAATTCCAGCAGCAGCAGCCAGGCGACCTTGAAAGCGGGCGACAAAACCCACAGGCCAGTGGCACCCAGCTTCAGCCGCCGCGAAGTCCCCGCGCGCAGCCACCAAAGCGCCGGCAAGACCATAATCAGCGCATAGCCGCTTTCGTTGCTGGCCACATGGTAAATCAGCGCCAACAGCACGCCCAGCGAAGTGTGTCGGCGTGGGCTGCGCAGCCAATCCAGCAGCAAACACAGCCCGACCAGCAGCCAAAACATGCTGTGGTTCAAAGGCAGCGAGCGCAGCGACATCAAACCCGAATTGACGGGATAGGCGAAGAAAAGAATCGCGGTCAAAAAAGCGACCAGGTGCCGCGCGCCCAGTTGGCGAAGGATGATGTAGAACAAAGACACTTTGCCGAAGTGCAGCGCAAAATGGTTCAGGTTGAAGCCGATAAAGGAATCGCTGTCGAGCCAGGTCGCCAAAATATGCGGCATAAGAGCGAAGAAACGGCTGACCTCTTCGCCGCGGTGTTTCACATCATAATGACCCTGGAGAGCCGCGTTGTTCACCCACAATTCCCAATGCCCGGCGCCATCAAAACCGAAAGGCAGGTAGAGCAGCAGCACAAGCAAGAAGAATCCCGCCAACGCACACAGGTCGTGCCATTTGCGCAAGCGCCAGGCATCACGCGCGGCCGCAACCAGCAGCGGCATAAAGACCAGCCCAGCCAGCGCAAGCCCCAGCGTCTGAAAGCCGACAAAAGCCGCTTCGTCCCGCGCGCCAGGCAGAACAATCCGGGCAGGCAGGCTGTGCGAAGATGTCGCGCCATCGGGGTGCAGCAGGGTTAGGGTGGGCACGCTACCAAAATCGTTGCAATAACGCCCCTGGCTGCGGCTGTCATCCGTGGCATAAACATTGTCACCGTTGAAGCTGACCGACTCTGCGCCCAGCACCGACCAATGGGCTGTGAGGCATTCGCGCGGAAAGAGCAAGCTGCTCTTCTTCGCCCAAAAGCGCAGAGCAATTTGTTCGTCAGCGTAGTCAATCACAAGCGGGTCGGCGGGCGCGAGCCGTGTTGCCGTCCCCGCCACGCCCAGCAGCGCCCCAGCGATAATCAGCCAGCGGGGGTTTAACTCCAGCCGATTTGTGCACAAGAACCAGACCGCCAAGCCAAGCGAGCCGGCCACGCCGACGAATCCCGCCAAATACACGAGCAAGTCGGGCAGGAAGTGAACGCGCAGCATGAACTCGCGGTACAGCCCGTCGGGACTGCGCACGGCAAACTGCGCCGCTGTGTCGTTGAGCTGCGGGCAGAAGGTTTTTTCTCCCCAGCCGATCTCGCCGCGCTCCTCGACATGCAGCGATTCGATGCCTTGCGTTTGCCATTCGATCGTCACGCAATCGCCAGGTAATAGCGCCCAGGCACGGTCCGCGGCGAAATGCAGCGTGGTTTCGCCGTATTGCTCGATGATGATGGGGATGGGACTGTTGACGGTGATGACAGTCACCAGCAGCAGAATCAGCAGAGCGAGGACGACTGCGGTGGTGCGCGTGCTCAGGCGAAATTGGCGCAGCGGCATCACTTAACTTCCCTCCGACTCGACGGGGGGACAGGACAGTTTTTTTCTACCCCATCCCCGGCCCTTCCCCATATCAATGGAGAAGGGAGACTCGTCGAGTAACCAGTGCAATACTTGCTAAGCTGCAAGAAATGGAGCAGCAGATTTCATTTTCTCTGAATGCGCTCCCCCTCCCTGATGCTTCGGGGAAGGGGTTGGGGGGTGGGGTAGACCCTAACATGCGCTCCCTTGGAAACCTGTCCTGTCCGCAGGTCTTGACGGGGAGGGGTACGGGCTCTTGCGGTTCGCCTAAGTCATCCCTTCCACGCGCACACCCGGACCCATGGTCGAGCTAAGCGTCAAGCGGCGGATATAAGCGCCTTTTTGCGACTCGGGCTTGGCGGCGAGCACGGTATCGAGCACGGCTTGCAGGTTTTCCGACAATCTGTCATAGGCGAAGCTGGCTTTGCCGACAGGCACATGCACATTGCCAGTGCGGTCATTGCGGAATTCCACGCGCCCGGCTTTCAGCTCGCCAATGACGCGCTCAATGTCGGCGGGTTGTACGACGGTGCCGGCTTTGGGGTTGGGCATCAAGCCGCGGGGACCAAGAATACGCGCGATCTGCCCGACCTTGCGCATCATGGGCGGCATGGCGATGGCCACATCAAAGTCGAGCCAGCCATCGCGAATCTTGGCGATGACTTCGTCTGTGCCGATGATGTCGGCGCCGGCTGCCAATGTCGATTCTTCGAACTGTTCATCGACAAAGGCCAGGATGCGGACTTGCTTGCCGGTGCCGTGTGGCAACATGACTGTTGTGCGCACTTGTTGGTCGCTGTGACGCGGGTCTATGCCCAGGCGGAAGTGCGCCTCGATTGTTTCGTCAAACTTGGCGGTGGCATTGGCTTGCACCAGCCGCAGCGCCTCGTCCAGCGGATAGTAGGTCTGACGGTCGAAGCGAGCGAGTGCCTCTTTATAACGTTTCCCCATGGTTGTTCTCCTCGGTGGTATCCGGGCGGCAGCGCCCTCCCACTAAATCAATTTGCGGTCGCGCTCAATCGGCGACCTTGATGCCCATTTGCCGCGCCGTGCCCTCGACCTGCCGCATCGCGCCTTCGATATCAATGGCGTTCATATCGTTCATCTTGACCTGGGCGATTTCTCGCACCTGGTCGCGCATGAGAGTGGCGACAGTCTCTGTGGCCGGGTTGGATGCCGCTTTGGCAATGCCAGCCGCGCGTTTGATCAAGAATGAAGTCGGCGGACTCTTCAGCGCGAACTTGAAAGAGCCATCGCTGAAGATGGTGATTTCTGCGGGCACGATATCGCCCATGCGGCTGGACGTGCGGCCATTGTATTCCTTGCAGAATTGCATCAGGTTGATGCCGTGCTGGGCGAGCGCAGGACCGATCGGCGGGGCTGGATTGGCTTTGCCGGCCGGGATCTGCAATTTGACGACCGCCTTGATTTTCTTTGCCATGCTACTTCCTCATTCTGTTTCAATTACACTGCTTGCTGCCCGCCGCGCTTGCGGTCGTTCTCTAGGTTACATCCGCTCGACTTCCATGAAGCTGAGCACAACGGCGGTTTCGCGGCCGAAAAAATCGACCATGACGCGCACTTGCTCGCGGCCCGGGTCGAGCGATGCGACAGTGCCCGGGAAGTCGTTGAATGGACCGCCCACGATGCGCACACGTTCGCCAATGCGATAATCGACCTTGACGACCTTGTCTTCGGAGTCCATGCGGTCCATGATTTTCTTGACTTCTTCGGGGCGCAAGGGGATGGGGTCGTTGCCGCCGCCAACGAAGCCGGTGACGCCGGGCGTATTGCGCACGACATACCAGCTATCTTCGTCCAGCGTCATCTGCACCATGACATAGCCAGGGAAGACACGTTTTTCGACTGTGCGGCGCTTGCCATCTTTGACTTCGATCTCATCTTCGGTGGGGATGAGCACATCATAGATCTTGTCTTTCATGCCCATGGTGTCGATGCGCTGGCGCAGGGCGTGCTCCACCTTTTTTTCATAGCCGGAATAGCAATGGATGAAGTACCACTTGCGCGTGGGATCGTCTTCGTCCGTGGGCGCTTCCAGCGAGATATTCAAGCCATCCTCATCAGCCCCGTCCAGGACAATTGGGTCTGGGTCGTGGTCGATGAATGGGTTGTGCGGTTGCTTGTTCATGCGCTACCTCGTGGCAGCCAGGTTGGTCAAATAGAGCCGCGGCGGATCATATAAAATGCGCCGGCCAGCATGGCGGCGATCACAGCCAGCAGCATCCAGGCCATATTGGGCTGCAAGCCGATGCGCATAAACTCTGACCAGATGACGGCCAAAATGCCCAAAAAGATCGCCGAGGCAATCGTCACATTGATGCAAAGGATTGTCAAGCGGCGCGTGTCTTCGCGGCTGGGCCAGGCCACCTTGTTCAGCTCCGAGCGCACATTGCCGAAGTAGTCGACCGTCATATAGAGCGGGCGCGTGATGACATTGCCCTGCGGCTCGGCTTTGGCGGTCTTGACCTTGCGCGTGCGTCGGCCCGGCGTGGCTTTGCCCTTCTTTTCGGTGATCGCGCTTTGCGGCTGGTCCTGGTCGGGCGCGCCACCATTGCTGGCGGTTGCGATAGCTTTGCCGCGGCGCGAACGTTTGCCAGGCGTCGCCCGCCCCTTCTTCGCGGTGGTGGCACTGCTTGCCTGCCCGTTCGCTGCTGGTTCTACCGCCATCGGCACATGCTCCTCTTGTCATGGGCGGGATCGCTGCCGCCGCATAGATAAACACCGCCACTGTGGACGGTGTTCACGATATGGCTTGCAGGGGCAGAAAGACTCGAACTCTCGACCTACGGTTTTGGAGACCGTCGCTCTACCAACTGAGCTATACCCCTATTTCGCTGGTTCGTCCCGCCATCAGTGTACTAAAAGACTCATCGGCTTGGCAAGGCTATTTTGCTTCGCGATAGACGACATGCCGGCGCAGGTAGGGGTCGTACTTGCGCAACTCGAGCCGCTTCTGCGTATTGCGCCGACTCTTTTCGGTGATGTAGATGTGTCCGCTTTCGGTGCTGCGCATTTTGACGACGATGCGCTGTCCTCGCTTTGCCATGGGCTTCCCCCCGTTATGTCTTTCGCTTGCGGTCCGCCGCAGCGGTCGCAGAGCCTCCGATGAGATTTGAACTCATGACCTCGCCCTTACCAAGGGAGCGCTCTACCCCTGAGCTACGGAGGCATTCCACCGCTCGTCTCGGCGAGACAAGCAGCGCATTACCAAAGTGGGCCGGACTGGATTCGAACCA
>JAJDZQ010000182.1 GCA_022824565.1 Anaerolineae bacterium
TCATCAAATGGGCGGGCTGGAATGTGTATTTGCTCAGGATTTTGTGCGAAACGCCGATTGTCATCACAGGCAGGTTCTCGCCCGACTGCTGAATCCAGCGGGATATCAGATGCCAGGGCGGGTGGGTGTATGCCCAGGTTCGCCCCTGGATGAGCTGCTCCCAATCGGCTGCGCGCATGAAGGCCATGCCCGTCACCAGCCACAACAGCGCTAGCAGCCCCAGCCAGCGGCGCAATCGGTACAGGGCGAATAGACCAGTCGCGATGAAGCCAACCACGATGGGCATGCCAACCAGCAGGTAACGCATTTGCCCTTCGCTGACGACGCCAGAAACGCCACTGGCAACCAAAATGCTGAGCGCCAGCAGAGGGAGCAGCAGCAGGAAGGGATTGCTCGTCAGCCATTTGCGCCGCCAACCGATGACCGCGCCGGCTGTAGAGATTGCCAAAAGGAGTGCGTTTCCGTTGCTCATGACAAATCCGAATTGGGCGAGCACGTCAAAGGCGCCCACAGCTTGCGGATTATGCATGCCTCTGGCGCGCGCGACGCCGTCCGTCAGCATCGGATATATCGCTGGAAATGCCACGATGAGCGCGCCAATCGCCGCTGCCAAGACCTGAAGCCAGCGACGGTCTTTCCTGACTGCCAGCAAATGATACACAGACAGCACAATGTACATCAGCAGGCCAAATGCGTGCATGCTGACCACAGCGCAGCACGCCAGCGCAAGCGCCGTCAAGTCCCTTAGCAAGATCACATGTTTGCACGATACTATCCGCAGATATAGCCAAACAACCAGCGCAGATAGAAATATTTGCAACATGTAATAACGAATCTGCGCGAAATAGAAGGCATAAAAGGCGTTTGAAAGCAGAATGATGACAGCCAGCAAGGCAGAGGAGGGCGAAATGAAGTCGCGCGATAAACGATACATCATGGCGAGCGACAGCAGTCCGCCAAAGAGCGATATCAGCCGCGCTGCCGCCAGCGAATTGCCCGCCAGCGAGCCCCAAAAGTGCAGTAGCAAATAGTAGGGCGCAGTTTGATCGGGGATTTCCCTGTACAGGGATTTGACAAGTTCGCCAGTCGTCCACGCGCTCTTAGTCAAGCCGAACGCGAAAGAGTAAGAGTCGATTGAGTCGAGGCTGGGAGGATACCTGTCAAGCTGGGGAATCGTCAGCGCCGCCGCGACCAGAATTATCAGCGCGACCAGCAGCCAATGCCCCAGCAGGCGGTCAAGCCGAGTCGGCAGCTTGTTTTCGTCCGACAAAATCTGCCCAAGGTTGCTCACGGTCGTATCGTGTAGTCGCCTTTGACGATCCACTTGTAGGTCGTCAGCTCTTCCAGCGCCATCGGGCCGCGGGCATGCAGCTTTTGCGTGCTGATGGCGACCTCTGCGCCCATGCCCATGGCGCTGCCATCGGTGAAGCGCGTGCTGGCATTCCAGTAGACGGCAGCCGAATCGACTTCGTTGAGGAACTTCTCGGCGTGCCTGGGAGTTTCGGTCAAAATGCTGTCGGAGTGCTGCGTGCCATGACGAGCGATGTGGGCGATGGCTGCGTCGACATCCGCGACCACTTTCAGATTGAGAGTCAGGTTGTACCACTCGGTATCAAAGTCGCCAGCCAGCGCTGGCAGCACGCGCGTATCGCCCCCGACGATATCCAGCGCCCGCGAACCGGCATGAAACTCGACGCCGGCCGCTCCCAGCTCGTCCACCACCCGCGGCAGCAATTGGGATGCCACCGCTTCGTGCACCAGCAAGGTTTCCATGGAATTGCAGACAGCCGGACGCTGCGTCTTGGCATTGTTCAGCAAGGGCAATGCCTTGTCCAAATCGGCGCAGGCATCCACAAAGATGTGACAAACGCCGATGCCGCCGGTGATGACCGGGATGCTGCTGTTTTCGCGACAGAAGCTGTGCAGGCCATTGCCGCCGCGTGGGATGATCATGTCAATGTACTCGTGCAAGCGCAGCATCTCGCCGACATAACGCCGGTCGGCGCTGCGAATGGTCTGGATGGCGTCGGGTGGGAAGTCGTGTTGAGCCAGCACGCCTTGCAACACTTCGGTCAACTTCAGGTTGCTGTGCAAAACATCGGAGCCGCCGCGCAGAATAACTGCATTGCTGGTCTTGAGCGCAAGGGTCGAAATATCGACTGTCACATTGGGGCGCGACTCATAGATTGTGCCCAGGACGCCCAGTGGAGTGCGCCGCTTCATCAAGCGCAAGCCATTTTCCAGGGTAGAATCCAGCATGACCTCGCCGACCGGGTCGGGCAGCTCGGCCACCTTGCGCACATCGGCGATGATGCTGGGCATGCGCTTTTGCAGGGCGATGCGATCGCGTATCCAGATGGGGTCGATGCCATTTTCCGCCGCCAGATCGAGGTCGCGCTGGTTGGCTGCGAGGATCTCGTCTGTCCCTGCCTCCAGCGCAGCGGCGATCGCCAGCAGGGCAGCATTCTTCTCTTGTGTAGACTTCTTTGCCAGCGCCGCCGCCGCCATCCGCGCGGATTGTCCCATCGCTCGCAGATCGACGCTTTCCGCAACTATTTCCTGCATAGCCATGCCCCATGTAGACCGCTTCTTCACGAACTAAAACTCTCGCATATAATAGGCGGCAATGCAAGCATGGATGGCTTTGGCAGGAGACCATGTCGCTACGAACCGGACTGCGCGACAAACAAGTAGTCGACGGCAGCATCCTCTTCACCGTGCTGTTGTGCGCGGCTATCGTGGCGATGGGCGGCGCGCTGAGCCAATTCGAAATCATCCCCCACCCCGAAGACGGATTCATCTATGAATGGCAGCTGGCTGAGCAAACGGCTTGGGGACAGCTGACCGCCTGGCTGGGTTTTGCCCTGCATCAACTGCTGATTTGGGCGACCATCGCCTATGCCCAAAGGCGCTATAGCAAACGCGACTATACCGAAAAGCTGCGCCCGGTCAACATCTGGGCGTTGGCGATTAACTTCGTCTTCATCGTCTTGCATTATCTGCAAACGCTCTTTTTCTATGATGCCATCGCCCAGGATCTGCCCAGCTGGACCGCGCAATTTGCGGTGGCATTGATGCTGATCGTCATCCTGGGCATGGAAAATCAACGGCGCGGCTTGTTCTTTGGCAAGAAAGTGCCTTTTCGCAAAGCCTTCACAGACGCCTTGCGCAAGTATCACGGTTATTTTTTCAGCTTCGCGGTCATCTATACCTTCTGGTTTCATCCCATGGTGCCGACATTGGGGCATCTGGTCGGCTTTGCGCATGTGGTGCTGGTGATGGCGCAGGGCTCGCTGATGTTCATGCGCGCGCATCTGAACAAACATTGGATGCTCTTGCTGGAGATCCTGGTGTTGCCGCATGCCTTCCAGGTGGCGATCAACCAAGGCGGAGACTTGTGGCCCATGTTCTTCTTCGGCTTCGCGGCGATCTTTCTGGTTACGCAGATGCACGGTCTGCGCTTGAAACCGTGGGCGCGGCGCGCTTTCTATGGCTCCTTCACATTGGTCGCCCTCTATGTCTATGTCTTTTTGCGCCAACCCTGGCAAGCCAATGAAATTCTGCGCATTCCCTTGATTGAATACGCCGTGCTCTTTGTCATGTATCTGGTGTATTGGATCGGCGCGCAAGTCGGCAGCCGCTTTGGGCGCTTGCGATCTATGTAGTGGTCCCCCCCGAAGCATCGGGAGGAAGTTGACGGCGAGCGCCGAACCAGGCAACTCGAGGCGTAACAATTTGTCAGAATCTGCCTGCTCACGCTCTTCTTCGCCGTTGCTACGGGGCAAAGTGCCGGGGATGGGAGATGGGGTGAGCCCTAGAGCAGCACCAGGTTGTTGCGATGCAGCACGGCGTCGCCATAGCTGTAGCCCAGGATGTCGACGATCGCGTTTGACTTCTCCCCGCAGATTTTGCGCAGATCGCCGCTGTGATAATTGGTCAAGCCGCGCGCGATCTCTCGTCCATCTGGCGCGCGCACACAGACAGCCGCCCCGCGTTCGAAGTTGCCCTGCACAGCGCGTATGCCCACCGGCAGCAGGCTGGCGCCGCCTTGCATCAGCACATGCGCCGCGCCGTCATCCACCAGCAGGCTGCCTTGCGGTCGGTCGGTCAGCAGCCAGCGTTTGCGGCTTTCGCTGCGGTCGTTGGTCGCTTCGATATGCGTGCCGATTTTTTCGCCCGCCACCAGCCGCCGTATGACATTATTTTCGCTGCCGCTGGCGATGATCGTTTTGATGCCGCTGCGACTGGCGACTTGCGCCGCTTGCAATTTGGTGACCATGCCGCCGGTGCCGCTGCTGCTGCCAGCGCCGCCCGCCAAGGCAAATAGATCATCAGAAATCTGCGCTATGTCCGAGATAAGCGCCGCTTGCGGGTCTTTGCGCGGGTCGGCTGTGTAGATGCCGGGCTGGTCGGTGAGGATGATTAGCAGGTCGGCATCGACAACACTGGCGACCAGCGCCGACAGGTTGTCGTTGTCGCCTACGCGGATTTCTTGCGTGGCAATCGTGTCATTTTCGTTGACGATAGGGATGATCTTGTGCTCGATCAATGTGCCCAGCGTGTCGCGGGCATTGAGGTAGCGCTCGCGGTTGCTGAGGTCGTCCCAGGTCAGCAAGATCTGCGCTGTCGGCACAGAAAAGATATCAAACAAGTCGGCATAGACGCGCATGAGTTGCCCCTGTCCGACCGCGCTGAGCATCTGCTTGGCTGGCACGGATTTGCCCAGGTTGGGGAAGTCCAGCCGCTCGCGCCCGGCTGCCTGCGCGCCAGAAGTCACCACGATGGGCTCGTAGCCGTCGGCGTGCAAATGCGCAATCTGCTGCGCCAGCTCCAAAATGCGCTGCCGATTCAGGCGCAGTGTGCCTTTGGTCAAGACGCTGCTGCCCAGTTTGATGACGATGCGTTTCACTGCGCCTCCTCGTTGCGCAAAGCCAGCAAGTAGCCCAGTCGCCGCGCCGCCCTTTGCAGCAGCCCGGCGGCATCGTCCAGCGCAGCTTCCAGAGACATCGGCGCATCGACGATGGGCAACGCCGCCGCCAAACCCGCCGCGCGCAATGCCCCTTCGTCAACCGCCAGCCCGCCGCACAAAGCGATCGTTGCTACGCCATGCGCCTTCGCCAGCTGCGCCACGCCCAGCGGTCCTTTGCCAGAAAGCGTCTGCGCGTCCAGCTTGCCCTCGCCGGTAATCACCAGCGCGCAGCCCGCCAGCTTGTCGCGGAAACGATTGTGCCGCAGCACCAGCTCGATGCCGCTGGTCATCTCGCAGCGGAAGAAAGCCATCAAGCCCGCT
>JAJDZQ010000138.1 GCA_022824565.1 Anaerolineae bacterium
TTGCAGGATGACCTTGTTGACGCCCGGTGCATAGGCGGCGTTGCTGGCATAGGCCGTTGCCGTCTGCGCCAGCGGAAAGCGGTGCGAAACCAGTTCGTCCAGCATGACCTTGCCCGATGCCGCCAGTTGCATCGCGCGCGGATAGGTGTGCTTCATGCGCCGCGACATCATGATGGTCAGCCCCTTGCGCCGCGCGACAGAATGCTTGATGCGCAGCTCGTCATCGGGCGGGATGCCAACCAGCACCAGCCGCCCGCCATTGCGCGCCATATCGACCGCTTGCTGCACAGAGTGATCAGCCCAGGCGGCTTCGATCGCCACATCAACGCCGCGTCCGCCCGTCAGCTCAGCCACCGCCGCAACCGCATCGTCCGTGTCGACATTGAACGCATGCGCAGCGCCCCAGGCACGCGCCTTTTGCAAACGCCAGTCGAACTTGTCGCTGACGATGACTGGGTCTGCGCCAGCCAACACAGCCAGGCGGGCGATCAGCAAGCCGACTGGTCCTGCGCCCAGCACGGCGACAGAATGCCCGATGCGCAGATTTGCCAGGTCTAGCGCGTGAATGGCGACGCCCAGGGTCTCCAACAGCGGACCACTCTCGTTGCTAATGCTATCGGGCATGGGGAAGCAATTGCGCGCGCTGACGATCATGTGTTCGCGCAAGGCACCGTCTTCGGGATACAGCCCATAAAAACTGTGATGGGGACACAGGTTGGGATGCCCCTGCTCGCAGAGTTCGCAGCGCCAGCAGGGCACAGCGGGATCGACCGCCACGCGCTGACCAATCTGCAGCGGCTCGTGCAAGCCATCCAGCGCAGTGTCGCCCAGCGCATCGACCACGCCCATGAATTCGTGCCCGAGCACGAAAGGCGAGCGGGCATTGGTATAGCCGATGCGACCCGTCTCATAGAGGTGCAGGTCGCTGCCACAAAGCCCGACCGTGCCGATATGCAGGCGCACCTCGCCCTGGGCTGGGCTGGGTGGCGGCGGCTCGTCGGCCAGGCGGATGTCTTTGGGTCCGTGCAGGCGGGCAACTTGCATGGGGATGTTCCTTGTCGGTCTTTGAACGCGTATCAATCTAGCATCAGCGCGCGGAAACAAAAAGAGGGCGATTGCGGTCAACCACCCTCATGCGGAAAACGAGTCAATGAAATCGGCAAGCTAGTCCTCCGCCCAGGTATCTTCCAATTCCGCCCGCTGTTCGGCGATAAATTCTGGCGTGCAGCGAAGGGTCTCCAGGAATGCCAGGTCAGCGGCGCGGCGCTCCTCGATTGGCATATCAGGCAAGGTGGTAACGACCTCGGGCAATTCCCGCGTTGCGCCAGTACTGCTGACGCCGTCCTCAATGACAAAGTCCGCCATCGCCAGCAGTTCGTCCGAGATGTCGACGCCTTGCGCTTTGGCTGAATCCAGATTGATGGCGATGCCGAAGTCCTCGGTCCGGTTGATGCTGATTTCGGATATGTCGATATCTCCATTCAGGTGGGCGGCCATCATGCGCCCCTGGACAGTGCCTTCGCCATAGACGTTATTGAAGCCGGCCGCCACTGTCGCGCCGTTGTAAACGTGGTAAGGAAAGATCCCGAACAACGGTATGCCGTACTCGGCGGTCAGCGATTGCAGCAGCGTCGTCCCCGACAAGATTATGGAACTGATGGGATTGATGAGCGCTTCCACGCCGAGGTTCACCAAGGCTTCGGTGGCGAGGTTGAGATCACTCAGGGTGACGACGGTGGCGACTTCGACCGTCAAGCCGAGGTCTTCGGCCGCTTGCTGGAGGCTCCTGGCGCCAGACACGCTAATCGGTTCGCCTGGCGCGACTATCATGCCAATGACCTTGATGTCGGGATTCCATAGCTGCGTGACCGCTACAGATTCCGCATAGGGCAGATGATACTGCGATCCTCCGACATGAGCCGGCTTGATGCAGGGCGCGTCGGCGATGCCGGCGAAATAGGGCGAGCCGACGAGGCTGAACATGATTGCCGGCGGGGCGTCCATGTCGCTCGTGGCATTGACCGCGATTTGCGTCACCTGCGTCGTGACGATCAGCATGGCGTCCACGCCGCGATCGATCGCATCTTCAACCATGAGGTTGGCTGTCGGCGTGTCTGAGCCAGCGTTGCGCCAGAGCACATTGATATTTTCACCGAAGAGGTCTTCGCCTTCATCCAGCAAAACGCGTTCTTCTTCGTTGAAATAGCCATAAGCCTGCAAGACATCGAATGCGCCCTTGGTCGCCAAGGTCTGCCCGGCGGAATAACCGAAATTCATCATCGCAATCGTGGGAATGTCATCAGCCTGCGCCAGCGCCGGTGCCGCGACCAAGAGCGCCACTGCAAGAAGCCCGATCAATATTCGTGTAACCATTGCTCCCTCCCCTACCTTATAAATTATGGGTTTGCACAGCAATTCTACCGCAGAACAACAGATTTTAATGTGAAAATGAACCCACAATAAACGCAAAAAGGGCGATTGTCGTCAACCGCCCTCGCGTTCATCGGCAGCGTTTGCCAAGTCGCCAGGTCTACGGATCCTGCCTTGCCAGTTGGGCGGTTGGGGAGGCGATTCATCTCAACGAATTTCTTCCACCGCCCAGTGATCGCCCATAGCGCGCCGCCCGGCGGCCAGCCCCGGACCTTCGCTGACCTGGCGGATTAGATCGTCGCGATTCAGCGCCGCCTCGCGCAAAGTCACGCCCAGTCCAGGCCCCGTCGGCACATCCAGGCAACCAGCGCGCACCATCGGCGACAGATCGGTCAAGGCGGGGAAGATATCTTTATAAAAGGCTCGCGACGACTCGACATAATACAGATTGGGGATATGCGCGCCCAGGTGCATGCAAGCTGCGTGACAGATCGGGCCTGCTACATTGTGCAGCACCAGCGGCAGGCCAAAAGTCTCGGCCAGCGCGGCGATCTTGCGCGTCTCGCCCACGCCGCCATTCCATACCGCATCGGTCATCACGATCTGCGACACATGTTTTTCCAGCCATTCGCGCAGTTGCCAGCGGGTCATCAGCAGCTCCGAGCCGACGATGGGGATGTTGATTGACTGCGAAAGCGCCTTGATCTCGTCGGGATAGACCGGCGGCATGACATCTTCCAGGAAGAGGATGTCGTATGGCTCCAGCGCGCGGGCGATGCGCTCCATGCAAGCGCGATTCCAGCGAAAATGAAACTCCAGGCCGATTTCCATGTCCGCGCCGACCGCCTCGCGAATTTGTTGGATGGGCAACAGACCGAGTTCGATCTCGGCGCTGGTGATGCGCTGCCCAAAGCTGCGCTCGCTGAATTGGTCAAAAGGCCAAATCTTCATGGCGTTGATTTCGTCCGCCAGCAAGCTCTTCGCCAGCGCGCCGGCCTCTTCGTGCCAGGCTTCATAATCGCGGATTGCGCCGAAGCTGAGGCAGGTGTTGTAGGTGGGGATTCGCTCGCGAGACTTGCCGCCCAGTAGATGAACCAGCGGCGCGCCATAACGCTTGCCCATGATATCCCACAGCGCCACTTCAAAGGCAGAAAGCGCGCGCGTCTCTGCCCCCGCATAGCCGTGGTACATGATGTTGTCCATGATGAAGCGCCACAAGCCTTCGATATCCAGCGGGTCTTGCCCCAGCGCGAGCGGCGCGATCGTGCCATGCAAGGCGGCTTTGGCGGCGGGGATTTTGTCGACTGTCTCGCCCAGGCCAACGATCCCGCTGTCGGTGTGCACGCGCAGGACCAGCAAACGCGGATAGGC
>JAJDZQ010000045.1 GCA_022824565.1 Anaerolineae bacterium
GTCGGCGATTCGAGTCGACGACTCTGATTAGGAGACCTTGAATGACAACAACTGCTGCAATCATGCAACGCTATCGCGAGGTGATGTTCCCGGCGGCAACGCCCTACCATGGGGACGCGCCGCTGATCGCCGACCGCGCCAAGGATCAGTATATCTGGGATGTTGATGGGAAGCGCTACCTCGATTTCTTCGGCGGCATCCTGACCGTCTCCGTCGGGCATTGCAATGACGAGATCAGCGAGCGAACGCTGGCGCAACTGCAAAAGCTGCAGCATACATCAACGATCTACGTCAACGAGAGCATGGTGCGGCTGGCGGAGAAGGTCGCTGAACTGACGCCGGGCAGGCTGCAAAAATGCTTCTTCACCAACAGCGGCACCGAAGCCAACGAGACGGCGGTGCTGGCGGCGCGCATGTACACCGGCAACCCGGTCATCATCGCCCTGCGCCACGCCTATTCCGGGCGTTCGTTGCTGGGGATGAGCCTTTCTGGACAGGGACCCTGGCGCTTGGGCGGAGTCGTCGACCCCTACATCAGGCATGTGCGCAACCCCTATACCTTCCGCGCGCCGGCTGGATTGACGACAGAGCAGGTGGTCGATCTGTGCGTGAACGACCTGGAAGAGACGATCGCCACCATCACGCAGGGGCGCATCGCCGCCTTCATTGCCGAGCCGATTCAAGGCGCGGGTGGTTTCATCGTCCCGCCCGCAGAGTACTTCCGGCGCGTGCTGCCCATCATCAAAGCAGCCGGCGGCTTGTTCATCTCCGATGAAGTGCAGACGGGCTGGGGGCGCACGGGCGACAAATGGTTCGGCATCGAGCAATTTGGCATCGAGCCCGACATCATGACCTTCGCCAAGGGCATGGGCAACGGCAGCCCCATCGGTTGCACCATCGCAACGCCCGAAGTGGCTGATGCCGTGGGCGGACTGACATTCTCGACATTTGGCGGCAACCCCGTCACCATGGCGACAACCTTGGCTACCATCGAATACATGCAGGCGCACGACACGCCGACCAACTGTGCGCTGCAGGGCGCGCGCATGGCCGAGCGACTGGCAGAATTCGCCGCCGAATTTCCTATCGTTGGCGAGGCGCGGGGCATGGGCTTGATGCAGGCGCTGGAAATTGTGCAGCCCGCCGACAATGCGCCCGATGCCGCCCGCACAGTGGCTTTTGTCGATGCCTGCAAAGAAAAAGGCTTGCTGCTGGGCAAGGGTGGCTTGTATGGCAATGTCGTGCGCATCGCCCCCCACCTGAATGTCTGTCGCGCAGATGTCGATTTCGCCCTGGACATCATGGCGGACGCGCTGGTCGAGGTGTCCTGACTTGCGCCGGGCGACAGCAGCTTCCCCATGAACGGGCTCGCCATTGGGCCAACCAGGCACGGCGCGCGACCTCATCCTCTGCGCAGGTTGCTCTTGTTGGGCGCGATTCTGCTGGCGCTGGCGCTCACAACCAGCCTGTTGGGGATTTATCGCGCGTTGCCAATCGATGACGAACTCGTCAGCGAATCGACCCTGGGCCGGCTGTCTCTCTGGATGGCGGGGCAAAGCGGCAATGACGCCGACGAATTGCAGTCGCCGCTGGCCTGGTATGCCCACAACCTTGCGGCGCAGCTCGGGCAGGACGAACTCGACCCCGCTGTGCTGTTGGGGGCGCTGGCGACCCTGCGCTCGCTGTATCTGGGAGCTGTGCTGCTGCTGCTGGCTTTGGCGCTGCTGGCTGGGCTGCGTTTCCTGCCACGGGTGAGGCGTCGCCTCGCCTCTACAGATTCTGCAAGGCTTTCTCCTCCCCCTAGCCTGATGCGGGGAGCGAGGGGGTGCTTGCTGGCCGCGCTGATTATGCTGGATGCGCTGCTCTTCGTGCTGCCGGCTGTCGAGAGCAGCGATGCTCTGGCGCGCGTCGTTTTCGCCATTTTGTTTACGTTGTTGGCGTTGGTCTTGTGCCCGGGGCGCATCACCCGCGCAGTCGGATTCTGCCTGGCGCTTTCGCTGCTGATGGTCGGCTGGGAGGCGAGCAAATCGTTCGCCGACTCGTTTGCGTACAAGATCTTGCTGACACAGCCGGGCTGGCAATATCGCGCGCTGCCGACGCTGGACGAAGCATTGACCGAGCTGCAGCGTGGCGAAGTCGATGCGGTTATCGCCGACCGCAAAGACCTGGATGACTTGATGCCGCCCCAGCCGCCGGCCAGTTCAAGAGACTCCGCCGATGAAGAGCTGGCATACCCCGACCTGCGCTATCTGCGGCAGTTGGACCGGGGCGAGGGCTTGGCATTTCTGCCCATAACGCCAGCTTTCCCGGGCCGCTTGAGCATCGCCCTGCGCGCAGAAGATGCCACCCATACGACCAGCGTGCGCCAAGTCTTCGACCGCCAGATCGCGACTGTCACCGGCGACTTCGCCGAGGCGCGCATTCTCAGCCAGCCACGCAGTTTGGTCTTGCTAGATCTCAAGATTCTCAACGACCTGAACCTGCCGCACTTGCAGATGATCGCCGAAGCATTTGCCCAGCCAGCGCGGCGCAATGGCGAGTTGCTGTTGCTGCGCATCCTGGCTGACGCCGGTGTCTACACGTTCAGCGAGGCGATCTTCGGCTTTGTGTTTGGCGCGACATTGGGGTTCATGCTGGGCGCGCTCTTCGCTCATTCGCGCTTGCTGGAACGCGGTTTGCTGCCGTATGTGGTGGCATCGCAGACGGTGCCGATCTTGGCTATCGCGCCCATGGTGGTGATCTGGCTGGGCGCGGGCCAATTGTCGGTGGCTGTCATCGCCGCCTACCTGACCTTCTTTCCCGTTACCATCAATACACTGCGCGGCATGCAGTCGCCGGCCGCCGAGCAGGTCGAGCTGCTGCGCTCCTACGCCGCCAGCCGCTGGACAATCATGTGGAAGCTGCGCCTGCCAGCTGCCTTGCCCTACCTCTTCACCGCGCTGAAAGTCTCGGCGACAGCCAGCGTGGTCGGCGCGATCATCGGCGAGCTGCCTTCGGGCATAGGCGCTGGACTGGGACGGGCGATTTTGGATTTCAGCTCGGACTATAGTTTGATATCGACGCCCAAGCTCTGGGCATCCATTGTTATGGCGGCGGCTGTCGGCATGTTATTCTTCGCCGCGGTCAGCTTGTGCGAGCGCGCCGTGCTGCGGGGCTTCCTGCGCTCTGAAGGAGGTCGGCAATGAATGCCATAGAGGCGCGGGGCATTCACAAAGTTTTCAATCCAGGCACAGACGAAGAGGTCGTCGCCTTGCAGGATATCGACTTGCAAGTCGCGTCTGGTGAATTTCTGTCTCTGGTGGGTCCTTCTGGCTGTGGCAAGTCCACCTTGCTGCGTCTGATTGCCGACTTGTTGCAGCCCAGCAGCGGTGACCTGCGCGTCAATGGCAAAGCGCCTGCCCAAGCCCGCCTCGACCGCGACTATGGCATGGTCTTCCAGCACGCCACGCTCTATGACTGGCGCAGCGTCAGCAAAAATGTGCAGTTGCCCCTGGAAGTGATGGGCTATGCCAAAGCCGAGCGGGCAAAGCGCGCCCAAGCCATGCTGGACATGGTCGAACTGGGTGATTTTGTCGAGCATTATCCCTGGCAGCTTTCTGGCGGCATGCAGCAGCGCGTGTCGATCGCCCGCGCCCTGGTTTTTCAGCCATCGGTGCTGCTCATGGACGAGCCTTTTGGCGCCTTGGACGAATTCACCCGCGAGCGCATGAACCTGGAGCTGTTGCGCATCTGGCAGGCGACCGGCACGACCGTCGTTTTTGTGACGCACAGCATCGCCGAAGCCGCTTTTCTATCCCAGCGCATCGTGGTCATGACGCCCAGGCCCGGTCGCATCACCCAGATCGTAGACAATCCGCTTCCCTATCCGCGCGATTTTCACACCCGCAGCGATCCAGATTTTCACGCGCTGGTTGCGCAACTGCGCGATCTGCTGCGGGACGCCCACGAAGACCAGCCATGACCAGGATGACCCCCCTCGGTCCCCCTGTCGAGCCGGGGGGAGGCGCAAGTAAGCCCGGCATTGCCCCTGCATTGTCGCTTAGGGAATTGAGATGATGACTCGGCTGCGCCATTACCTGCCGACGATCGCTGTGGCGGTCACAGTGCTGCTGGCTTGGGAGTTGCTGGTGGTGGCTTTCGACATCCAGCAATTTCTGCTGCCCAAGCCATCCGCCATCTTCGCCGAGTTCGCCTATCAGTTCGGCTTGTGGCTGGCCCCAGACGAGCGGTCGATCCTCTTCGAATCCAGCGGCGCGACATTTTGGGAAGCCATTGGCGGTTTCGTCATCGGCTGTGGCAGCGGGGTGCTGGTGGCGCTGATCACCTCGCGTTGGACGATCATCAGCGAAGCGACCATGCCATTTGCCATCGCCGCCAATTCTGTGCCCATCATCGCCTTCGCGCCCATTATGAACAACTGGTTCGGCATCACCAATCCAGCCTCGAAGATGGCGATCGTGGCGATCATCGTCTTCTTCCCCACCATGATCAACACGGTGCGCGGCTTGACCCTGGTCGATGCGCGTCAGCTGGAGCTCATGCGCAGTTATGCCGCCGCGCCGTCAGAGGTGCTGCTGAAGCTGCGCATCCCCAACGCCCTGCCC
>JAJDZQ010000038.1 GCA_022824565.1 Anaerolineae bacterium
GCGCTGAAATCGTAGCTGTAATCGACCGTGGGCGTGCGCAGCTGGGCATCCATGCCGCCATCGACCACGATGCGCGCCCCGGTGATGTAGGCGGCGTCATCAGATGCCAGGAAGGCCACCGCAGCCGCGATATCTGCTGGCGTGCCCTGTCGTGAAAGTGGGATGACATCGCTGGGTTGCACTGGCGAATCGCCGACCGCTGTGCCATGGTCGACGCGGGTGCTGCCAGGCACGACGCAGTTGACGCGGATATTCACGGGGGCAAGGTCCAGCGCCATGGAACGGGTGGCTGCTTCGATGCCGCCTTTGCTGGTGTCATAGCCGAACATATGCCGATGCGCGCGAGTTGCGCCGCCGCTGCTGATGTTGATGATGCTGCCGCCCGCTTGCCTCGCCATCAAACGCGCCGCCGCCTGCGAGCAATAAAACAAACCCGACAGATTGACTGCCAATGTGCGCTGCCAGGCCTCATCGCTGTATTCGAGGAAGTTTTCCACCACGCCCGCTTTGTGCACAAAGGCGGCATTGTTCACCAGCACATCAACCGCTCCGCAATTTTCATACGCCGCCGTCATCAGCGCTTCGACCGCTGCTCGCTGCGAAACATCCGTCCGCACATACTGCGCGCTTTCACCCAACTGTGCCGCCAGCGCCGCGCCACCAGCCTCATCAATATCGGCGATGAAGACCTGCGCGCCCTCGGCCGCCAGCCTGCGCACACAGCCCGCGCCGATGCCGTTGCCGCCACCCGTGACGATGGCGCATTTGCCCATGAGTCGCATTTCTGTGCCCCTCTGTCAAACTGAATCAACAATGCAAATTACTTTACCACCGAGCGCTCCGAGTATGTCGGGCGGGACCGATGGGAGATTTCATAGTCTCGAAATGGCAAAACCGCGCATATCCTGTTCTGCGCCGCCATCCAGCGCCATTTGCACCAGTGTCTCGCCGATAGCCGCCGAGTGTTTGAAACCGTGCCCGCTGCAGGGCGACGCCATCACCACGCGGCGACTTTCTGGGTGGAAATCGATGATGAAATGCTCGTCACGCGTGACAGTGTACAAGCACACATCGGCGCGCACCGACCGTTCTGTTGTGCCGCGCAGCCGCTGCACGGTCAGGCGCTGGTGCATATCGGCGATCTCGGCTGGTGTCACTTCGCGGCTGATGGCGTGGACTTCTGCGCTGGTATGGTACTGCTCGGTGACCATCTTGACGCCGGGCACGCCATCGGGCGGGGCGGGAAATGTCGACCAGAAGTCTTCGGGCGCATCGCCAATCCAAATGACATAGGGGAAGACCGACGGGTCGAACAAGCGCAGGTTGCGAGCCTCGTACCAATGGATGACCTGGCGGCAGACGCGCAGTTCGCCGCGGCTTGGGGCGGGCAGCAATTCGCTCATCCAGGCGCCGGCGCACAAGATCAATTTGTCGGCTCGATACCGGTCCTTGTCGGTCCAGACAGTGACGCCGTCCGCGTCCGCCCGATAATCCACGACCGCTTCGCAGGTGCGGATGTCGGCCTGGTCGGCAAGCGCCAATTCCAGCTGGGTTTGAATGCAACGTTCGGGGCGCAGCACGCCGCTTTCGGGTTCATAATAAGCGTGGTCGCAGTCGCGTGGTGTCAAGAGCGGGAACCGTTGGGCGATCTGCGCGGCATCCAGGATCTCGTGCCTAATGCCAAACTTGCTGGCGATGCGCGCGGATAATTCTACGAAGTCGCCTTCGGCATGGAACTTGGCGGCTCCTTTCTCTGGCGCGATGATCAGTCCGCCGCTCTGATGAAATAGCGTGCGACCACTCTTGGCTTCCAGCTCAGCCCAGATTTGCTTGGCGCGCTGGATAAATGGCATGTACATCTCGCCTTCGCCGGTCGCCAGACGAGTGATGCGCGTGTCGCCATGGCTGCTGCCCAGGGTGTGCGGCGGGTCATAGCGGTCGATGCCCAGAGCCCGCGCGCCTCGCTGGCTGGCCTGGTAGAGCGCTGCCGCTCCCATCGCGCCCAAACCGACGACGATGATGTCAACCCGATTTGCTGCCATAAGCCCGTTCTTCCAGCGGGCAGAGCAATTGGCTCCGCCCCACCACATTTCCGCGTCAATTGCAGAGATTATAGGCAGGCCGCCGCCCAGCGCAAATTAGTCCACCGAAGTCGCGGAGAAGCAAAGCGCTCGTAGCTTCTGTAGATAAGCCGGGGCTTGGGGGCAAGCGCTCAGCCCTTCAACGAGCCCGAAAGCAAGCCGCTGATGATGTAGCGCTGGAAGATCAACGCGAAGACAATCGGCGGGATCACCGAAACCACGCCCGCGGTGATGATGCTGACGAAGCTTACATCGACATCGGTGGCGAACAACGAAACCACCACCGTGCTGGTGTAAGACGCCGGCGTTTCGGACAGCAGCAGCGCAAAGAGAAACTCGCCCCAAGCCACCAGAAAAGCCAGGATGGCCGCCGATGTCAAGCCGGGACGCGCCAAAGGCAAGATAATCTTGATGACGACTTGCAAGCGGCTGCAGCCATCGATGCGCCCGGCATCTTCCAATTCCATCGGAATCGTCTTGAAATAGGATTGCAGCAGCCATATCACATAAGGCAAGACGAAAGACAGGTTGATGAAAACCAGCGTGATGAGCCGGTCACTCATGCCGATCTGCTTGGCGACCAATACGATGGGAATCGCCAGGGACAGCGCCGGTATCAAGCGGCTGGCGAGGATGCCAAAGAGCAAGACATTGCGCCCGCGGAAGTTCAAACGCGCCAAAGGATAAGCGGCGAGCGAGCCGACCACGACCGCTATCACCGCCACGCTGCCGGCGATGGCGAAGCTGTTGCCGAAAGAGCCAAGGAAAATGCGCGATTGATAGGGCACGCCCGATTCTTCGCCCAAAATAGCGCCTTCAAAAATCTCGCGATAGCTGTCGAGCACAATCGGGTTGGGCAGCCATTGCGGCGGTCGGTTCAGCAACTGCCGCTCGTATTGGAAGCTGGAGCTGACCAGCCACAAGAAGGGTCCCACCGTGCCAATCAGCAGCACTGCGGCGCAGCAATAAATGATAGTCAGTCGCAAGCGGGAATGTTGGTGCATTATTGCTCCACCCCTCTGTCCAAAAAGACATAGAACAGGATGGCCATGCCCAACGTGATCGCGCCCAACAACATGGCGATAGAGCTGCCCGCGCCGAAGTCCAGCTTGCGGAAAGTCTCGGTATAAATCGTCCAGCCCAGCACATTGGTGGCGTCGGCCGGTCCGCCCGCCGTCAGCACGAAGATAATATCAAATACTTTCAGGGCAAAGATCATCTCAAAAATGATGACGATGGAAAGCATCGAGCGCAGCATGGGCAGGGTGATATAAAGGAAGCGCTGGAAGATGCCAGCGCCATCGACAATGGCCGATTCATAAATGTCGCCGGGGATTGTCTGCAAACCAGAGAGCAGCAGCAGGGTCGCCAGCGGGATATGAATCCACGAGTAGGCGATGACCAGCCAAATCATCACGCTGGGCATGCTGCCAAGCACATTCTGGTACTCGGTGATAATGCCCAGATCGTACCAGATCGCGTTGAACAAGCCGTATTGCGGGTTCAGCAGCCACTTCCAAAGCAGCGCGTTGACCACCGAGGGAATCGCCCAGGGCACCAGCAGCAGCGCCCGCAATAGGCCCCGGCCCGGGAATTTCTCGTTGAGCAGCAGCGCCACCAATAGCGAGATGATGACGATGACCAGGACCGCCCCGATAGCGAAGATGAAAGTGGTTTGCAGCGGTTGCCAAAAGTCGCTGTCGGTGAGCCAGTCGGTGTAATTCTCCAAGCCGATAAAGCGCTCGCGGCCCGGTCGTTTCAGATTCCACTTGTGCAGGCTGAGGAAGACCGCTATGCCAAAAGGCACCAAGATGGTGGCGGCGATGATGATCACAGCCGGCGCGCTGAACAGAATGGCCAGCATGCCCTGCGACATCTCCTTGCGCGATACAGCTTGTTCAGATTGCACGATGATGTGTCCTTGCCCCCATCACCCGGTCCCCTTCCCCCCACAAGGAGGAAAGGGGAGCTTGCGTCAGAGCTTATGTTCGTTATTTCCCCCTCACTCTATATGGGGTAGGGGGGCTTGCACCTTAGGTATTTCCCCTCCCTCTATATGGGGGAGGGGAGCTTGCACCTTAGGTATTTCCCCCTCCCTCTATATGGGGGAGGGGGCTAGGGGGTGGGGGGTCCTAGTAATCCCAGTCTTCCTTCAGCTCGTTCCATTCATCCGCCAGCTCGGCGAGGACTTCGCCCTTGTCGGCGTCACCCAGAATGGCTGCTTGCAGTGGACCCCAGCTGCCGATCTCCCAATCCGAGAAGAAAGGCACGAAGCGATAGGGGCGGGAAATGGCGTATTCCGATTGCTCGCTGAGCAAGTCGGGGTCAATCCAGCCCGAGATGGAATTGCGCACCTCTTCGTCTTCATAGAGCGGCGCGGGCGAGAAGCCCAAGCCAAATTCCAGCGCCCAGCGCTTGGGCACAAAATAAACGCCGGTAGCATCCTTGCCGCCCAGGAATTGCACCAACTGCCAAGCGGCATCTTTGTCGCTGGCGTTGTTGGTGATGGAGTAGAGGCGCACATAACCCCAGGTGCCGCTGCGCACTTCATCGGTGCCGGGAATCAAAGCATTCTTGATGTCGCCGGCGGCATTCGACTGCTCGGGGTCGTTCATCGCCTTCAGGGTATAGTCGGTGGTGGTCATGAAGGAAGTCGTGCCTGCCATCATCAACAGGGTGCCGTCATCATCGGTGATGGAAGCGGGGTCAATCACGCCCATATCCAAGCCCTGGGTCAGCCAATCCAAAGCCTCCCAAGCGGCGCTGCCTTCTTCTTGGAAGAGCGGGTTGAAGTCATCATCGAAGAGGCGGCCACCGCGGGCGGCTGTCAAGGTCTCCCATTCGCGCAGCAGATAATTCTCGCCACTGCGCAACTGCATCAAGATGGGGTAGTCGACGACGCCGGCATCTTTGATCATCTGCGCTTGCTCGAGCATTTCATCCCAGGTCGCGGGCGGCGCTTCGATGCCAGCCGCTGCCAGGTGCGCGGCGTTATAGGCCATGGTCTGTACGCCGGAATAGTAGGGCAAGCCATAGACTTCGCCTTCATAGGACATCTGCTCGATGATGCCAGCCGGCAGGTCGGCGAGCAGTTCATCCGCGCCTTCCAAGCCGCTTATCGGCAAAATCCAGCCAGCCGCCGCCCATTCCGCCAGGTAGCTGTCGCGCACATAGGCGACATCAAATTCTGTGCCGGCCACGAAGCTGGCGACCATCTTGTCGCGGTATTCGTTGCTGGGGAAGGGCAGGAAGACGGCATCATGCCCCGATTGTTCGGTGAAGCGCCCCAAGTTCTCGGTGACGACATCCACTTCGTAGGGCCAGCCGGTGAGCTTCAAGCCATCGTCCTGCGCCAGCGCTGCCGAACCAAGCAGCAGCGTAAACAGGGCGAGCAGCACGATCAGTTTTTTGCTGGAAAGCATGTTGCACCTCGATTCTTTTAGATACGCGTGCGTTTGATTTCAGGAAAGCAGAATCTACTTATGATGCCTCCCTTCTGAAATGCCAAGCTGAACTGAGCGTAACACGAAACCTATCGCCGCGCAAAAAATGCGGGGTCGAGCAGAGGCTATGGATAGAACAGATTTTTTGGGGGGGGGGGGATAAACATTGGCTGCAGGTCCATTTTTCTCACATCACAAAGCGCGCGCCAACAGGCAAATCTTACAATAGGAATTGTATATCGTATTCAGCCTGAGCGCAAAAAATCACCCCCCTCAATCCCCCGACAGGTCAGGGGGAGGCAAATCACGCGCGGATTCTGTCATCATGTCGTGAGACAGCTCCCGAAACTCCCCTCTCCGACTCGTCGGGGAGGGGCTGGGGGTGGGGTTAAATTACCTGTCCTGTCCTCAGTCTATAATGGGAGAGGGGATTTAGGGTGGGGGCACTCCCACGCCCCCGGAGAGCGAGCGAGTTACTGCGCGCTTTCCAGACTCTGCTGCAGCAAGCCCACCGCATAAAACTCGTAGCTGGCGGCTTGGTCGGGCACATCGACCACATGCACGGTGAATCGGGCGGGAACGCCACTGGTCGGACAATTCTGCTTGAACCAGTCGCGATAGGCGCGGGCATAGGCGCTGCGCAAACGTGCCAGCTCGGCCTGGAAGCCGGCCGCGTCCAGCAGTGGGTTGGGCGCTTTGGGCTGTGTGCCAAATACATGCATTTCAATAAAGTCG
>JAJDZQ010000142.1 GCA_022824565.1 Anaerolineae bacterium
TGGAAGTGCCCCTGCCCGCCCGGCGCCAAGTGCAGGCTGATGCCGTCATCGGGGTCGCCATCGCCATTCCAGTCCTTGCCATTGAAGAAGCTGGTGATGGCCAGCAAGTCTTGCCAGGTGACGATCGGATAAGGCATGGGCGAGCCGACTTCGGCTTCATAGGCGGCTTGCCATTCGGGATCGCTGAGGATGTCGTGGCGATAATAGAGAAGCTGCGCATCGCCGTCCATCTGGCTGCCGTAGGTCTCGCCGCCCCATTGCAGCAGGGCGCGGAAAGCGGGCGCGGTGTCTTCGGGCGACCAGTGGGTGAAACGCTCATCGCCGATCCACTGGTCGATCGGTTGGATCCAGCCGTTGCTGATCCAGTCGCCATATTGCCAGGCAGCGCCGATGAAGACATCGTAGGTGTATTGCCCAGTCAAGAAATCGGCGGGAATCGTCGTGCCTAACTGATTATAGGGAATCTCAACGATTTCCAAATTGGCACCGGTGGCGGCTTCAAAAGCGTTGCGCCAGAAGTAGATGGTGCCGGAGATGCCGCCGCGCGAGCCTTGGCCCAGGACGCCAAAGGTGATCGTCTTGCCTTCGCCCAGGGCGTGGCCGTCGGGGACGTTGGCGTTCATGAGGGCTTCGAAAGCGAGGGTCTGCTCGAGCTCGGTCTCGGCGACTTCGGGAATGGGAAATAGGTCTTCGGCGGTCTTGCCAAAGAATGTGTCTTGCGCCGCGACGCCAAACACGCCAGTGAGCAATACAAGGATGGATATGAGAATGCCGAATTTCACTTTCATGGGAGACTCCTGTAGTATAGGGAAACACATTGCAAATCAACGCCGAAAGCAGGCGCACGCCAACCAGTATAACAAGTCTCGCGAACTATGCAAAAAATGATAGCCGCCCTCGAGAGTGGTGCACTTGATGAATACAGCCCGAAGCCCCCATTCCCCGGACATTTGCCCCCAGAACGAGGGAAGGGGAGATTATCCAGCGATGCGCTAGATTTTGAAGCCCCTCACTCATATTGGGGGAGGGGTTTGGGGCGGGGGCTCGCGGCAATCCACCCACAGCTTGCCTTTGAGCCGGTTGCATGCGCCGCAGAGCAACTGCAAATTTTCCAGCGCCGAGCGGCCACCTCGCGCGATCGGCAGCACATGATCCAGCGCCAGCGATTCGCCCGAGCCGCAGTTTGCGCAGCGCTCGCCATAGTTTGCGATCAGCGCCGCTTGCCAAGCCGCGTAGTTGGCGCGCAGAATGGCTCGTTCGCGCCGTTTCTGCTGTGGTGGCACCGCCCAACGCGTCGGTTCTTGCGCATGTTGCGGAGAATATTCGCGTCCACCGCGCGCCAGGAATCGCCGCAGGTCACTTTCTGGCGCGGCACAGCGGCAGCGATGCGTCAGCCGACCGCAGTAGGCGCAGCTCACAGCGCTTGATGCACGACTTCGCCGCCCAGCACGGTCGCCTTGATGCCAGCGCTCCCGTCCCACAGCGCGATATCGGCATCTGCGCCGATTTGCAGCGAGCCTTTGCGCGGGTAGAGGCCGATGCTGCGCGCCGGCACTCGCGTCAACATGGGCAGCGCCTGCTCGAGTGTCAGGTTGCAGAAGCGCATCAGGTTGCGCAGCGCATCTTGCATGGTCAACGTGCTGCCTGCCAAGCCGCCATCTGACGCTCGCGCCACGCCATCCCGCACCGTCACCGCCACATCGCCCAGCCCATAGACGCCATCCGCCAGCCCGGTCGCGCGCATGGCATCGCTGATAGCCAACACCCGCTCGCGCCCGGCCAGCCGCAGCAGCAAGCGCAACACAGCCGGATGCACATGCACGCCATCGGCGATGATCTGAAAAGTGACTTGCGGATTTTCGATAGCGGCTGTCAAGATGCCGGGCGCTCGATGATGAATTCCCGCCATGCCATTGAAGGTATGCGTTATCTGGCTGATGCCCGCGCAGAAGAACTGGCCAGCGGCTGCATAATCGGCGGCGCTGTGCCCGATCGAACCATGGATGCCGCGCGCTACTGCCTCAGCCAGCAAGTCTGCGCCACCGTCCAATTCGGGCGCCAGGGTGATCAGCTTGATAATGCCGCTGTCTAGCCAGGGACGATATTCAGCAGGGGCGGGCGAGCGCAAGTGCTGGGCAGGCTGGCTGCCGCGGAAAGCCGCATTGAGGTAGGGACCTTCCAGGTGCGCGCCGACAAAAGGACCGCCCCCCGCTTGCATGTGCTCACGCAAGACATCCAGCGCCCGGGCGATGCGCGCGGGTGTATCGGCCATGGTCGTGCCCAGGCAGCTGGTAACGCCCTGCCGCAACAAAAACCTGCCCAGCTTGCCCAGCGCTGCGGGCTTTGCGTCCATGACATCGCAGTCGTCGCTGCCATGCAGGTGCAGGTCGACGAAGCCGGGCAGGGCATAGCAGCCATCCGCATCCAACAGACGGTCGCGGGGAGCTGGCGTGATTTCGTCAACGCGGGGGATGGCGAGGATGCTGCCGCCTTCAATGAGCAGGCTGTGCCCGTCTACGAAGCGGTCAGCTTGCCAGATGCGGCTGTTGATGATGATCAAGCGCGACATGGCCTGGAGTGTACCACTTGTTTGATTCGTTACAGAAGTAGCACCAAGAAAGTCATGCGCAAGAGGGCGACGCCATTCTGATTCGAAATATGTAGGGGCGAGACTTGTCTCGCCCATTATGTCTCCATTGTACATGTGGGCGACTCAAGAGTCGCCCCTACGACGTTCCTTAATATTGTTGCATCACTCTATTGGTTTTACTGAGGACACAGCAGAAGCTTCGTTTCTGCTACAATGCGGCTATGCCAAACGGACAGCACACCCTGCGCGAAATCCTCAGCCAGCCCGTTGCCTGGTCGGCGGCACTGCGCGCTTTTGAAGAGCGCCAGGCTGAGATGCTGGACTTGTGGGCGGCTGCTGAATTCGACCAGGTCATCGTAACGGGCTGTGGCTCGACCTATTATCTGTCGCTGGCTGCGGCACAATTGCTGCGGCAGAGCGGCGTGGATGCCCAAGCTGTGCCAGCCAGTGAATTGCTGTTGCGCCCCGCGGTCACCTGTCTGCCGGGACTGCGCTATCTGCTGCTGACCATCTCGCGCAGCGGCACCACCACCGAAACAGTACGCGCGCAGGAAAACTTCGCGTTGGCTGGCGGGACGGTCATCTGCATCACCTGCGACAGTGGCAGCCCCCTGGCGCAGTCCGCCGATCTGGCGTTCGCCATTGATGCCGCCCAAGAACGCAGCGTCGCCCAGACGCGCTCTTTCAGCAGCATGCTGGTGCTTGCCCAGCTTTTGGCGGGGGCGTTGGCTGCACAGGCAACATTTCCATACGCAGGATTGCCCGATTCTTGTGGCGCTTTGCTGGATGCTTGCGCTGGCTCGATGCAGTCGCTCGGGGGCGCGGGCGGGCTGGATGCCTTCTTCTTTCTGGGGGCGGGCGCGCTCTATGGCATCGCCTGCGAAGCCATGCTGAAAATGAAAGAGATGTCGCTGGCGCACAGCGAGGCTTTTCATCCGCTGGAATTTCGACATGGACCCATGTCGCTGGTGGGCGCGGGCAGCCTGGTCATCGGCTTGGTTTCGCCCGTCACGGCACAGCACGAATTGCGCGTCTTGCAAGAGATGCAAGACATGGGCGCGACTGTATTGGTCATCAGCCAATGCCACAGCGAGTTCGAGCATCATATCTCGCTGCCAGCCGATCTGCCCGCTTCGTATGCGCCGGCGCTGCACCTGCCGCCCTTGCAGTTGCTGGCTTATTGGCGCGCGCTAAAAAATGGCTGCGACCCCGACCAGCCACAGCACCTGAGCGCGGTGATTTCGCTGGACGATGTGTAGAGCTGCAGGCATTGTGCAGGGGCGCGGCGGTGATTCGCCCGAAAAATTGCCACAGAGGAGACAAAGGAAACGACCACATGACCGATATCACACTTTTCCCACAACCAGCCCGGCTCGAACGCAGCGGCGAGACCTATACGCTCTCCCCAGACGCGCGCATCATCGCTCATGACCGCGCATTGGGCGAGGTTCTGGCAAACTACCTGCGCCCTGCCACCGGGTTCGCGCTGCCAGTGGAAGCCGCCAACCCCGGCGAAACCAACACCATCATCCTCGAAGCGGCAACGGCCTCCGACTCGCCAGAAGCCTACTCGCTCGTGGCTGGCGGAACGACACTGCGCTTGCGGGCGGCAGATCGACGGGGCTTTCTGCATGGCTTCCAGACCGTGCGCCAACTGCTGCCGAGGCAGATCCTCTCGCGCGAAGTGGTATCGGGCGTCGACTGGACGATGCCGGGCGTGGCGATTGACGATGAACCGGCTTTTGGCTGGCGCGGTATGCACCTGGATGTCGGGCGGCACTGCTTCCCGCTGGATTTCATCAAAAAGTTCATCGACCTGCTGGCCTTCTACAAATTAAACACCTTTCACTGGCACCTCACCGAAGATCAGGGCTGGCGTATTGAAATCAAGAAGTATCCGCTCTTGACCGAGATAGGTGGCTACCGCGCCGAGACGGTCATCGGCCACAACTCGGGCGAATATGACGGGCAGCCCTATGGCGGTTTCTATACGCAAGACGAGATCCGCGAGGCGGTTGCCTATGCGGCGGAGCGCGGCATCACCATCGTGCCCGAAATCGAAATGCCGGGTCATGCCGTGGCAGCGCTGGCGGCTTATCCGCAATTGGGTTGCCGGGGCGAAGGCTATCAGGTGCGCACGAAATGGGGCATCGCCAAAGACATCTTCTGCGCCGGCAAAGATGAGGTTTTCGATTTCCTGGCAGATGTTCTTGACGAGACGTTGGGGCTCTTCCCGTCCGAATACATTCACATCGGCGGCGACGAAGCGCCCAAAGCCCGCTGGGAACAGTGCTCGGCCTGCCAGGCGCGCATCCAGGCGGAAGGACTGGCGGATGAGCACGAGCTGCAAAGCTGGTTCATTCGCCGCATCGAAAGCTGGCTCAACGCGCGTGGACGCAAGCTGCTGGGCTGGGATGAAATCCTGGAAGGCGGCCTCGCGCCCAATGCCACCGTGATGAGCTGGCGCGGCAGCGAAGGCGGCATCGCGGCTGCCAACGCCGGGCACGATGTCGTCATGACCCCCAATACCTACTGCTATCTCGACTATTATCAGTCGCTCGACCGCGACAGCGAACCGTTGGCCATCCCGTCCGACTTGCCGCTGGAGCAAGTATGGGATTATGTGGTGATTCCAGCGCAGATTGACAAAGAAAAACGCCAGCATATCCTGGGCGGCCAAGGCAATATCTGGACAGAATACATGCCCACCAGCGACCATGTCGAATACATGATGTTTCCGCGCGCCATCGCCATCGCCGATGTGCTGTGGCAGCACCCGCAAGAGCGCGATTATGCGGCGCTGGTCGAGCGGCTGGGGCGTCATCTGCCCAGCCTGGATGCCCTGGGTGTCAACTACCGACGGCTGGACGAGGCAGATAACGGATGAGCCAGCTTCAAAACGAAATTGCCGAACAGCCAGCTGTCATCGCGCGTCTGCTGTCTGAAGCCTGGACAGAAACCGAGCGTGTCGCCGCGGCTATCGATGCTTTCAATCCACCGTTTGTCTGCATCGCCGCCCGGGGCACATCGGATAATGCCGCCCGCTATGCGCAATACCTTTTCGGACAGGCGCTGGGGCTGCCGGTCATGCTGGCCACCCCATCGCTGCACACGCTCTATCACAAGCCGGCCGATTTGTCGCGGGCGCTGGTTATCGGCATATCCCAATCGGGCGCGGCGCAAGATGTGCGGCAGGTGCTGGCGGACGCGCGCGAACAAGGCGCATTGACGCTCGCTATCACCAATATCGCCGATTCGCCTTTGGGCAACACAGCCGAAACTTTGCTGCCGCTGCGCGCGGGCCAGGAGTTTTCGGTGGCGGCCAGCAAGACCTATACCGCTCAGTTGACAGTCATAGCCATGCTGGCTGCGGCGCTGGCGGATGCCCCCGCAATGCGTGGCGAACTGGCGCGGCTGCCGAGCCTGGCGGCGAAAACACTGCAGCTTTCTGAGGCAATCAGCGGCTGGGCGGGGCGCTACCAGAAGATTGCGCGGTTGGTTGTGCTGGGGCGTGGCTTCAACTATGCGACCGCCTGCGAGATCGCGCTCAAGATCAAAGAGCTGATTTATATCGCCAGCGAAGGCTACAGCGAAGCCGACTTCTGGCATGGACCCATCGCCGCGATTGATGCGCTGCACCCGGTTGTGCTGGTCGCTCCCCGTGGAGCTGCGCTGGACTCCATGCGCACCATGCAAGCCGACCTGGCAAAGCGCGCTGCCGACCTGCTCGTCATCAGCGATGATGCGCAAACGTTGGCCGATGCTACCAATCCCCTGCCTGTGCCAGCAGCGCCCGAGTGGCTCAGCCCGATCACCTGCGTGATGCCCGGGCAGATTTTCGCCATGCAACAGGCGCTCGCGCGAGGGTACGCCGTCGACAAACCACGCGGACTATCCAAGGTGACAGTGACAGAATAACCGTCCCGCTGGACAACCCCAGCCCCTCCCCGACGAGTCAGGGAGGGTAGCCAGTGCTTGCCTCCCCCAGCCCCGACGGGTGGATTGATGGGGTGTGAAAAGCCCCTTCCTCATTTTGGGGGAGGGGTTTGGGGTGGGGGTCAGCCTCCCCCTGACCTGTCGGGGAGACCGAGGGGGGTCATCGGGGCACTGAGGGGATAACATTTTGCGCGCTTTGTGATAAATTGTGTGTTGCTTATCAAGGAGACTCCCCATGTCCAGCGACCGCTTGCAACAATTCCAAACAATCTTGGAGCAACACGCCGATCTCGCCTTCTTCCCCATTTCGTCCGATTTGCAATATCTGACTGGCGTTCCGCGCGACTTCCCCAATTATGGACACACCATCCACCCCGGCGATTGGCTGCAGGGCGCCTGGATTACGCCGTCTCGTCCGCCTGTCTTGCCCCTGCCGCGCATGACAGCCGAATTTGGCGGATTAAGCCGCTTGCAGGGCATCGACATCCGCGTGTTGGGTGATTGGGACGAGCCCGGCGCGCTGTTGCGCAGCATCCTGGATGACTTCGACCTGCCCGTAAATCCGCGCGTTGCCATCAGCGACTTTGCCACCGGCGAGACGGTATCCCAGCTGCAGCCGCTTCTGCCCGGGGCAAGCTGGCTTTCGGCTACGGCGCTGCTGCGGACCCTGCGCGTCATCAAATCGCAAGCCGATATCGAGCTGATGAAGCAGGCCGGGCGCATCACAGAAGCCGCTTTTGCCGATACGTTGGCACAAATGCGGCATGGCATGACCGAGCTGCAAATCGTTGAAGAAGTCAATTATCAGCTGCGCAAACATGGCTCGCTGGGGCAGTCATTCACCACATCGCTCTACAATTCCGCGCCGAGCCTGCCGTTGATCTTTGGCGACCGCATGAAAAGCTGGCAGCGCGTTTTGCAGCCGCCCGTGTCCATCCTGTTTGACTTTGGCGGCATCTATGAAGGCTGGTGTTATGACTTTGGCAGGACGGTCTTTTTTGGCGAACCACCTGCCGAAGCCCAACAGGTGTATGACCTGGTGATGGCCTCGCAGGCGGCCGGCATCGCAGCCTTGCAAGCGGACGAAGCAACCACCAGCGCTGCCGATCGCGCCGCGCGAGCTGTCATTGAAGACGCCGGGCTGGGCGAGACCTTCCGCCATCGCCTCGGGCATGGCATCGGCATGGATGTGCACGAGCCGCCATTCCTAACGCGCGGGGACGAAACGCCGCTGCAAGAGGGCATGCTCTTCACCATCGAGCCCAGCATCATGCAGTTCAACGATTATTCGGCGCGGGTGGAAGATGTGGTGGTGGCGCGTCCGGGCGGTGGCGAGAAACTGACCAATGGCTGGCAGGAGCTGGTTGTCATCGAGTAGCGAAGCTCACTTCGTTAAAGCTCGCAGATTGCGCTCCCCTCGACTTTTCTGGGGGGGGGGAGAACACCGCATCAAGCTTTGACGCCGCCCTCCAGCAAGCCGCGCACGAAGAAACGCCCGATCAACACAAAGAGCAGAATGATGGGCAAGGTGGTCGCGCCGGCACCAGCCAGCAGCAGCCCCCAATCAATGACATACTGCCCAATAATGCCCGCCAAGCCGACTGGCAAGGTGCGGTTGGCATCGCTGACGATCAACACCGACGCGAACATGTACTCCGTCCACGAGGTGATGAAGGCGAAAATAGCCACGCTGGCGACCCCGGGCGATGCCAGCGGCACCACGATCAGCAGCAAGGTTTGCAACCAGTTGGCGCCATCCAAAGCCGACGCCTCTTCCAGCTCGAAAGGGATTGACGCGAAAAAAGCTTTCAGCAGCCAGACAGAAAATGGCGCGGCAAAAGTGACATTGACGACGATAAGCGCGACTTGTGAATCCAGCAGCTTCAGGTTGCTGAGCATGACATAAAGCGGGATCAAGAGCAGCGAGCCGGGGAAAATGTAGGCGAGCAGAATCAGCCGATACAACGTCTTCCGACCGGGAAAAGGCAGCCTGTACAAGCCATATGCCGCCGAGGTCGACAGCACGACCGTGATCGCCATGGTGGCGACGCTGACGACGACGCTGTTGGTCAGATAAATCGGATAATCCGACGAAGACAGCAGATTGGCATAATGGTCGAGCGTGATGGACTGTGGCACAAGCGACGGCGCTTGAGCGACAATCTCGCTGGATTCTTTCAGCGAAGAACTGTAAATCCAATAGAAGGGCGCGATGATGACGAACATCACCACGAAGACCAGGCCATAGCGGATGGCGAGGTTGCGCTTGCTGTCACTCATCGCCAAGCCTCGTCTTGGTCGTCGCCACGCGGCGCCAGAAAATAGATGAAGGCGATCGTGAACAAGGTGACAACCAGCGCCATCAAGACCGCTGCCGCTGCTGCTCGCCCCAGCCGATATTGCAAAAACGCCATATCATAGATAAGCACGGGCATGGTCATGGTCGCGCGGGATGGTCCCCCGCCAGTGACCAGATAGATGACATCAAAGATATTGACCGACCAAAGCGTCCCCACCAGCCCCATAACGAAGAGCACCGGCTTCAATCCCGGCAGGGTGATGTTGAGGAAACGTTGCCAGGCGCTGGCACCATCCACCGCCGCCGCCGCATACAAATCCTGGGCGATGCCTTGCATGCCCGCCAGGATGATGATCGTCAACAACGGGAAGAACCGCCAGGAATTCATCACCACCAGCGAGGACATCGCCGACGCGCCCGTGCTGAAAAAGCCAATCTGCTCTTGCACGATGCCCAGGCGCAACAGGACGGTGTTGACGATGCCGCCCGATGTGCCCAGCATCCAGCGCCAAACGATGACCGCAACCACCGTCGGCACGATCCAGGGCAGAATCACCCAGGTGCGCGCCAATGCCCGCCCACGAAAAGGCAGATTCAACACCAGCGCGGCGACGAATGCCAACACGGTCTGCAACACCCCATTGCCCAGCACCCAGACCAGACTGCGCCCCATTGAGGGTCCAAATGTGCGCGAACTCAACACTTTCTGATAATTCGCCAGACCAACAAAATCGCCGCCAGTGCCGATGATTCCGACATCCAAGAAGCTGAGCCGTATCAACGAGAATATGGGGTAGGCGATAGTCAGCAGCAGCCAAATGACCAGCGGGGCAACCAGCGCCACGCCCAGCAGCGCACGCCGCCTGTGCCGCTTGTCTCGCTTGCTTTTGATCGTTCTTGCCATGGGTGGTTGGTTGCTCGCTGGTGGCCTGCCCCCTCAGCCCCCATATCCAATTGGGGGGAAGTTTGCCGCCAAATCCACGAGTTCATGGCGCGGCGACAAAACCCCCCTCCCAGATGATCTGGGCAGGGGGCTGGGTGGGTAGGGTAGATCCGCTTATTCGATGGCTTCCATCATCAGGTATTCGCCTTCTGCAACCGCGTCGGCAGCGCCCATCCCATCGACGACCACCAGCTGGCCCACCTGGCTCAGCAAGTTCTGCGCAGAGATGCGCGCGATGCTGGGGAAGGTCTGCCCGCCCGTGAAGCCAAACAGACGACCCGAACGCGAATAATCGAGCACGGTCTCCAACTGTTCGCGATACTTGACCACCAGTGGGTCGCTCCAATAGGTCTCGGATTCGAATCCCGATTCAGTGATGGGCAGGAACAAGCCCGGTTCCATATTCAGGAACAGGCCATAGTTGTCGGGCTGGAAGATGAAGCGCAGGAATTCATAGGCGGCTTCTTGTTTGGCTGCGTCATCGGTCAAGATCATCGCGGCGTTTACATAGGATATGGTGCCGGGATCTTCGACGCCAGCATCCACCGGCATGGCCATCACGCCAAGGTTGGCCGGGTCGCCGCCATTGGCTTCGTATGAGCGCAGGAAAGCGAACTGGTTGACCATGGCGCAGGTGCCGCTGCCCAGGCAGACTTCTGCCTCGCCCCAGGCCCAGCTCGGGCTGTCGGGCGGCGAGAACTGGCTCAACATGCCATAGAAATCCAGCGCGCGCACGGTGTGCTCGTTGTTGAAGCGCAGGCTGCCATCATCGTTGTAGATATCCGATGCTCCAGCGTTGATCATGAAGTTGTAGACAACCTGGTCGGTATAGAGATTGCGGTTGGCTGGCACGCCGATGCCATAGCGGCCATCGCCGGTCAAAGCTTCTGCAGCGCTCGCCCATTCGTCCCAGGTAGCCGGTTCTTCGATGCCCGCTTCCGCAAAGTCATCGATGTTGTACCAGATGGCATGCGCCATATTCCACAGCGGGATCGCCCAGACATGTCCATCGGATGTGTAGGGCTCTATGCCGACATCGAAGTAGCCGTGCGTCTCGTCAATTTCGGCGACAAAGTCGTCTACAGCCTGCACCGCGCCCAGTTCACGGATAATCGGTGTGAAATCGGGTATGGCGAAGAGGATATCCGGCGCGTTGCCGGCGACGACCGAAGCGGGCGCTTTGGTGTAAATATCGCCCCAGCTCTGTACATCCTGGCTGACGACAATGCCCGGGTTGGCGGCGTTGAATTCGTCAATCAAGCCTTGGACGCGCTCGACGCGCTGCGGCGGCTGTTCCATGTGCCAGATGACGATTTCGACCGCATCCTGCGCTTGCAGCGGCAGCCAGGCCATTACGAGCAAGGCGATGAATATGGTTATACGAACAAACTTTGCAATCATTCTGTCCTCCTATGGCTCAAGCAAATGCAATCCGAAACTCGGTTGCAGCGCAATCCAGCGCGCTGACCAGGCGCAAATATAACAGAGCTGCGCAGGGTGTGCAAACTGCCGCGGTGGCGAGAGTGACGCCGCCAAATTATGACCAATGAGCTATACTTGGCCGAGCCTGCGCAAGCTGCGGAGAAAAGAAATTATGACGATACGCATCGGGATCATCGGCGCTGGTTTGATGGGCGAATGGCATGCCCTGCGTTGGCGGCGCTTGCCCGTCACAATCGCTGGCTTCTATGATGTATCGCCCAACAGAGCGACTGCACTGGCCGATCAGTTTGGCGCGGCTGTGTATGCATCGCTGGAAGACTTGGCAAAAGCTGTCGATGTCGTACAGATTTGCTCGCCGTCGGTCTATCATTTGGAAGCGGTGCAAATCGCGGCGGCGCATGGCAAAGACATCTTTTGCGAAAAACCGCTGGCTCGCCACGCCGACGATGCGCAACAAATCATCGAAATCGCCCAGGCGGCTGGCTCGCGGCTGTATGTCGGGCAGGTGCTGCGTTTCTTCCATCAATATCGCCGCGCCAAGCAAGCGATAGATGCAGGAGATATCGGCGAGCCCCGGCTGGTCCGCGCCATTCGCGCAGCCGGGCACGCTTCTGAGCTGGGCGACCGGCGCTGGTTTGCCGATGTAGAAATGACCGGCGGCGTCGCCTACGAAGTCAGCTTGCACGATATCGACTTCGCCTGTTGGTGTTTGGGTCCTGTACGAAAGGTGCTGGCGCGCGGTTTGAGCTATCGCGAAGACCTGCCGGTGCTCGCCGATCATATGCTGCTGGTCCTGGAATTCGCGCAGGGGGGCCTGGGGCATATCGAAGGCAACTGGCTGGTCACCGATGGCACATTTCGCCAGCAATTTGAGGTGGTGGGCGCGGCCGGGCGCATCAGCTATGACAGCGCTCCATCGGAAGCCTTGTACTTGTCATTGCGCGGAGAGACCAATCCCTTCCAGCTGCCCGAAGAGACCATGCACCCCGATGACGACCCGTATCTGCTGCAGCTGCGGCATTTTCTGACGGCGCTGACAGATGACAGCCCCTTTGCCATTGATGCGCGCGAGGCTTGGCACATTGTGCAGGTGGCAGAAGCGGCGACCGAGTCGATGCGCAGTGGCTTGGCGGTTGCGCTGCCAGGAGGGACAGCATGACGATCCTGCTATTGGGCACCGATCAATCCGCTGCCGAAGCCTATACCCGCGCGGGCAGCATGTTGCCGGGCGCGCTGGCATTTGAATCTGCGTTGATAACTGCCACGGACACCATCAAGCCCTTGCTGGAGTCGGCGGCTGGTGACACCTTGGGCGCGGTTGTGCTGGAGGCGGTCAACGACGACACCCTGCGTCTGCTGGCTGCGCATGGCGCACGGATACTCTACGACCCGCCCGTCTTTGATTCAACAACGCGCCTGTGGCAGTTGGTCGGCCTGGCTTCGCGCCACACAGCCTGGGTTCTGCCGATGATGCCGTTGCGTCTGCTGCCGGTGAACCAGCGCATCAAAGCGATGGCTGCCGCTGGCCGCCTGGGGCAATTGCTGTATCTGAAGGCGACCTACAACGAGCGACTGCCGCGCGACTCGTCTGGGCTGGCGAGCGCGCTGGCCAAGCGGGGCTGCCACGCCATCGACCTGGTGCGCTGGCTGCTTGATGACGATTGCGTGGATGTGCAAGCGGCCTGGGGCAAAGGCTTGTCTGCTGCTGCAGGCGCAACAGACGACATGGCGATTCTGTCTTGCTTGCTGGCGGACAAATCGTATGCGACCGTCGACATCAGTTGGTCGCTGCCCAGCGCCTATCCCAAGCCAGTTTCCATCACCATCGAGATGGCGGGTAGCGGCGGCAGCATCCGCTCCGATGCAATAAACCAGACATTGCAGCTGCATGGCTGCGAGTCATCCCGCGAAGTAAATTGGGGCAGCGACAGCCGCACAGAAGCGCTGCGCCTCCTCACCGACACGAGCGTCGTTGCTCCGCCAGTGACC
>JAJDZQ010000035.1 GCA_022824565.1 Anaerolineae bacterium
CAAAGCGCAGGCTGGTTTCGCCATACTGCTCGCTGATGACGGGTATGGGGCTGCTGATGGCAACGATTAGGGCCAGCAGCAGAAGCAACAGCGCGAGGCTGATTGCGGTGGTGCGCGAGGTCATGCGGATACGGCGCATCACTATCGCTTAGCTGCCCCCTGTTTCGACAAGAGGACCGAGAGGAGTCGAGCGCCGGCGAAGAACCCCGCCCAGCATGGAATGGGCGCGCTCTGGAATGGGCGCATCGGCATCATAAAGCTGGCTGGGGTCGTAGTCGATATCGATATCCCAGCCATAACGGGTGATTGGGTCTTCCACCAGCTCGACAGAGAAATCGGGGAGCAGTTCCAAAATGACCGTATCGCTCAGGCTGTCAAATGGCTCGTCCGGGTCGAGAAGTACCGCATCGCCAGTTTGGGAAACACAATAGTCATCTCCGACGCAAATGAAGGTTGCAGCCGGCGCATGGTTTTCATAAACAAGGCGCAGGGCGCTGCTGAAAACTGTGCCAGCGGCGAGCTCGCCAATTGACTGCTGATTCAGCGTCTGCAAGCTGCGGTTGGTCATCAGGACAAGCTGCGTGCCGGGCTTGGGACGCGGTATAGTCTGCACGATCTGGTGCAGGATGTCCGCTTTCTTCCATGCGCTGCGAGTCCAGTGTTCGCGCTGGACAAAGAGCCGCGAAAGCGCCGGCAGCATCAGCAGCAGACACAGCGCAATCAATGAGCCATTGCGAATCTTTTGGCTGGAGATTGGTCGGGTGATCAAGAGCAGCAGGCAAAAAACGGCGATGGCCCCGCCGATAGCCGTGTAAATCGCCAGCCGTCTGTCGACATCAAGATTATACGCAGGCACCCACATCAACACCCCTGCGGCCGGCACGACCCAAAGAATGCCAGCCAGCAGCGCCCATATCGTTCTTCGAGTCGGGACAGCATTACCGCGGACGCGCGCGATGTAGACAGCAACCATCCCAACGACCAGCAGCGCCAAAGCCATCGGCAACAGCCACTGGTTCACACCTATAGATTCCAGCGCCTCCAGCCAGCCGCCAGCGAAGGTATCGGTATAGAGCTCGCGCATGACCCTGAGGAAAGTATGCAGCGGATTTTGTCCGACCAGCCGAGAGCCATAACCGGAGGTCGGATCAAGAAAATCGTCTTGGTAAAATGCCCGGTCGGTTGTGTAATTCAGAATAGTATGTCCGACTTTCAGGGCAGATGCGCCGAAGAAGACCAGCATCAGATTGAACTTTTGCCACTTGATCCGGCCGCGCCACAACCACAAGTAGCAGGGCAGGGCGATAATCAGCGCCAAACCGGCTTCGTAGGACTCGACATTGAGCAGCAGCGCCAGCATCGTGCCCGCAAGAGTCAGGTGCCACGGTCGCTCTAGATAATCCAAAGCGAACCAGCTCGCCAGCAGCAGCGTCAGGACACTGGTTACCGTGGTCAGGTTTCGCAGCGAAGTTACCGAATCGTTGACCGGGTAGACAAAGAAAAGCACCGCAACGAGAAATGCGTACAGCGGGCGCGCGCCCAGCTTGCGGATGATGCCATATAGCAGCGACATGCTCAGCGTGAAAATGGCGAATTGAACGAGGTGGAAGCCAACGAATGATTCGCTGTCGATGGCAAGAGCCAGTGCGCTGGGCAAGCGAATCAATGGGCGGATGCGATACTCCGAGCTGAAAGCCGTCATCCCGCTTTCGGCATAATGGGTCAACTCCCATCGTTCGCGCTGAGGTGGACTATCGAAGCCAAAAGGCGCAAACAGCATCAGGACTAGCCAGGCAAATGCGAGCAACGGCAAAAAGTCCGTCCAGTTGCGTTGCCGCCAACCAGCCCGCGCCTTCTGCATTGCGATCGGCAATCCCACAGCCGCCAGCGCCAGCCAACTCAAAAAGCCCAACAAGACATAGGGTGCCTGCACTGCCTTCACGACCATCTGCCAAGGCACAAAAAAATTCAGCCGATATTGGCGCGCCACGCCATCTGCGCCGGCCGCTTCCAATAGCGCAGTAGAGCCTTCGCGGTCGCAATGACGGACCTGCGTAAGGCTTCCCGTTTGGGAAAAAACCTTCCCATTTATCTTCAAGGCCAGCGCGCCAGCTGCCGACACCTGAATATTCGAGCACTCATGCGGAAAGACCAGGCTCGCCTTTTCCGCCCACATCGCCACCGTGACCTGCCCGTCGTCCACATCCAGTCGCGGCGGTTCTGGCTCGTTCAATCGCAAGAACACGCCAATCACCACCAGCGTCGACAAACACAGCAACAGCCAGCGCGGATTTAGCGCCTGTTCCAGACGATTCGTGATGAGAAAAAATGCCGCCAAGCCCAGCGAGCCGACCACGCCGACAAATCCCGCCAGATACAGCAGCAGATCGGGCAGGTATTCAATGCGCAGCAGGAACTCGCGATACAGCCCATCCGGCGTGCGCACCTCGAACTTTGCGGCTTTGGCGTTGATGGCAGGGCAAAAGGATTTCTCGCCCCAGCCGATCTCGCCATGTCCTTCGACATGCAGCGATTCGATGCCTTCTGTGCGCCAGTTGATATTCACGCAATCGCCGGGGAGCAGCGCCCAGGTTCTGTCGGCGGCAAAGCGCAGGCTGGTTTCGCCATACTGCTCGCTGATGACGGGTATGGGGCTGCTGATGGCAACGATTAGGGCCAGCAGCAGAAGCAACAGCGCGAGGCTGATTGCGGTGGTGCGCGAGGTCATGCGGATACGGCGCATCA
>JAJDZQ010000166.1 GCA_022824565.1 Anaerolineae bacterium
CAACCAGCTGCGACATGACCTCGAAGTTGATGCCGTCGGCTGCGAACTGAATGGTATTTTTCTCTGGTCCGCAGCGGTTGACCAAGCCGGCCACACCGCCAGCGAATTGCCAGACGACTACCTCGTGCCCGCTATTCGTGACGGGATTGAATGGCGAACGGGTGTAGGGACCCAGCGGATTGTCGGCGATAGCGACGCCCCACTTGCTCTCCATGTGATGGATGCCGATGCCCTCGCCTTTGTAGTAGAGCCAGAATTTGCCCTCGCGAGCCATCAAGGCCGGGTCGTGCACTTGCAGGCTATCCCACTCGCCCGGCTCAATGCATTCTTCGCGATCTTTGCGCTCGTCGACCTGGCCCGATGGATGCGGCTCGAGGATGGGCGCGGCGCTCTTCGTCCAGGGACCATGCGGCGAGTCTGCCCAGGCGATGGCGATAGATTCCGGCGTGCTGCGGTAGTTGGGATTGGGCGCCACCTGGTAGACCATGTAATAGCGCCCGTCGATTTTGACGACATCGGCCGTGAAGACGCCACGTTCGTCGTATGCGCCCGGTCCGCCACGCTCGACAGCAGGACCGATTTCGGTCCAGTGATGCCCATCGGTCGAGGTGGCATACCAGACATCGGCCAAGTCCCAGGGAGTCGCCGGCAAGGTATCCGTCATGCGGTCGAAGCCGACTGGCGGGCAGGGGTGAGCGGCGCGGGTATACCAGATGAAGTATTCGCCAGCGATGCGCAAGATAGCGCTGGGGTCGCGCCGAACGATGCCTTTCTCGTAGCCCAGCCCAGTCACCGGGCTATATTTGAACTTGGCAAACCAGGGATTTTCTCTGTCCGGTCGCTGAAACCGGCGCATGGCGGCGCTGATTGTCATGGGCGTGCCTCCAAGTGAAAGGGGACCGATCGCGAAGACCAGCCCCCCATGCTGCGAAGGTCGAGCGAGCTAGCTGCCGCCTTCGAAGTACCATTGTTCGGGCATGAACATAACCCACTGCCGGTAGCTCCAGGCCCATTGCCCGGTCGTGTCGTTGGGCGGCGTGTTCTTCAAGTTCTTCTTGAAGAGCAGCGGCTGCGGCGGACGCTGGATGGTACCAATCTGATAGAGGCCGCCGAAAGAGGTGTTATAGAAGGCTTTGCCAGCCTCTAACCACTCATCGGAAAGATAGGGTTTGGACAGGTATTCCTCGCCCATATTCCACAGGTCAACGACTTCTTGAGGCGGTTCTTCGCCACTTTCGCCGTCGCTGAGGATCCATTCTCGCCAGGGGATGCCCGAGGCGCGATTGCCCCAGGGCACGCGCATATTGCCCAGGCCGCTGGCCATGGCGCCGATATCCAGAATGTCTGCGCCCCAAGCCGAGATATCCAGCGAATTGCTGTTGCGCAGCTCGCGGAAGAGCCCGTCGCCGATGATCTTGTACTGGGTCTTGACGCCGACTTCGTTCCAATAGGAAGCGATCAACTCGCCGATCTGACGCCAGGAATCTTCGGGCACATAGACCTGGAAGTTGATGAAGAGCGTCTCGCCATCCGGGCGCATGCGGAAGCCATCGGCATCGCGCTGGTCCAGCCCCATCTCGTCCAGCAACTGATTGGCCAAGTCGGGATCGTACTGCGCGTAGTTGGTGGTCATCCAGGGCTCATAGAATGCTGACGAGGGCACCGGCGCGCTTTGTGAGGCGTTGGCCAGTCCGAAGTAGACGAGTTCGTTGATTTCGTCGCGATTGATGGCGACAGACATGGCTTGGCGGAAGCGCAGATCCCAGAAGATTTCGCGCAGGGGCAGGTTTTCGGTCGTGAAGTTGAACATCAGCGAATACTCGTTGGCGCGGCTGTATTCCGCTAGCGCTGTCCGATAGCCGCCCGCTTCTTCATTCTCGCGATAGGTCGGATAACTGCCCAGCGAGCCCCAGCCGAAGTGCGTGTATTCGCCCGCGATGCCTTTCAAATCCTGCACCTGCACATCTTCCACCAGCAAGCGGCGCAAGGTATCGGTATAGGGCAGTTGATTGCCAGCCGTGTCCACCTTGAAGAAGTAGGGGTTGCGCTCGTAGAGCTTGTTGCCAAAGGCGTCTTCGCTCACAAACACAAAGGTGTTCAGGGTTGGCGAATAGGGATCGGTCTCCGAGCCGAGATTCCAGGTGTTGTTGTAGGTGTTCATCTTGGCATTGAACATCTGCACCCAGCTTTCAAAGCCCAGTTCATCCGCCAGAGCGCCGGCATCCGGGTTGTAATCGATGTGATACTGCTCGAAGTAGTGAGCGGGCCGATAGCCGCGATGACCAATCTCGCTTCCAATGGCGATGAGGAGCGTGGGACGGGCTTCTGGATACGAGAAACGGATCGTCTGCTCGTCGATGATCTCCATCGCTGGCAGCTCGCCATCCAGCACCCAGGGACCGCCCGGCGCGGGAGTCAACTCGGGGTTGCCAAGCACATCCTCGAACCAGAAGCGGAAGTCATCGGTGGTAAATGCTTCGCCATCCGACCATCTGTGCCCTTCGCGGAGTGTGAAGGTGAAAGTCGTCTGGTCGTCAGAAACATCAAAAGATTGCGCGACATTGGGGATGATGCTGATCAAGTCGGTATCGATGGTCAGCAGCTTCTGCAAACGCATCTCCAACACATCCCAGCCACAGCAAGTGGGCAGCGCAGAAGGACCCTTCAGCTCGCCGCCATATTCGCCGATCTGTTCCAGCGGCTGGACGACGACAGGTTGCGCGGGCAGGCGCTCTTCCACCGGTGGCAGTTCACCAGCGGCGACTTTCTCCGCCAGCATAGGCGCCTCTCCCCAGCTGTCGATGCTGTTGCCAGTAGCGGCGGAGTAGGCAGCGAGGTCGGCATATTGGAATGGATAGACCAGCTCGCCCTCGTGCATGGCTTGCCCGAAAACGACAGTCGGCAGCAAGACCAATGCCAAGACAGTCATGAGTACAAATTGGCTTCGTTTCATGCGTAAGCTCCTTTCAAAGCTTTGAACGACAACAGGTATTATGCGGGTCGGCAAGGTTCATTCAGTCTCCTTTCACTTCAAATTCACGCAGTTTGTCCCACTCAAATTGCACGCCGTGGCCTGGCTCTGCGCCGGCGCGCATCAGGCCATCATGCAGCAGGGGCGGGTTCTTGATGAAGCGCTCGAGGCCGAAGCTGTGCACTTCCAAAAACGAAGCGTTGGGGATCGCCGCCAGCAAATGCAAGTGCAGCTCGTGTACGCCATGCGAAGTTACTGGCAAGTTGTGCGCATAGGCCAGCCGCGCCACGCGCATCCAATTGGTGATGCCGCCAATATTCGATACATCGGGTTCGGCAAAAGCGATGCCAGCCTCGAGTGTGTGGCGGAATTCATAGATCGTGCGCAGGTTTTCGCCCGCGGCGATTGGCAAGCCGCCTTCACGCGCGATGCGGCTCAAGCCGGCATAATCGTCGGGGATAGTCGGCTCTTCCAGCCAGAAGACATCAAATTCGCGGAAACTGCGCGCCGCGCGGATGGCTTGCTCGGTTGTCCAGCGCATATTGGCATCGACCATCAGCGGCCTATCGGGACCCAGACAATCGCGGACCGCCCGCAGCCTGGCGATATCTTCGGACAGCTTGTCGCGCCCCACCTTGATTTTGATGGCGCGGAAGCCGTCAGCCAGGTTGCAGCGCGTCTGCTCGACCAGTTCGTCTGGTCCCAGCTGCAAATCGATGCCGCCGGCATAGGCCTGGGCCTCGCCAGCATATCCGCCCAGCAGCTTCCACAGCGGCTGTCCCTGGCTGCGCGCCAACAAATCCCACAAGGCGATATCGACCGCCGACATGGCGAAGGCTGCCAGCCCGCCCCGCCCCACATAATGCAGGCAGCGCCACATGCGTTCCCAGATCTGCTCGATGCGGCCCGCGTCTGCGCCCAGCAGCAACGCTTGTAAATCGCGCTGGATCAAAGAGCGGATCGCCGCGCCACCACGCCCTATCGTATAGGTGTAGCCGATGCCGCTCTGGCCGCACTCGCTTTCCAGGCGCACGGCCACCACCTCAAATTCGGTGTGCACGCCATGCGTGGCATCGGTCATGGGATGGCTGAGCGGCAGCAAGAAATGCCGCGTTTCGACGCAGGCGATGCGCAGCGGGTCGTTCATCAAGGGCGCTCCCGACGCGCAGACACCAACTGGCCTGTCGGCATCCTGGTTGCGGAAAGAAGACTGCGTGGCAACATAAGGGAGTGATAACCGGTTTGCGGCAGATTGTCAAGTGTACATTGTTGACAATCTGCAATTCCACAGCTACAATGCGCGCATGAGCGGCTTTCATTCAGCGATGCCAGTTGGTGCAGCGGGCGCAGGCGCATGAGAAACTATGTCTTGCAGCGCCTGGTCTATATGGTCTTCTTGCTGTGGCTGGTCACCGTCGTCACTTTCATCGTGATTCAGCTGCCGCCAGGCGACTATCTTTCCAGCTACATCAGCCGGTTGGAACAAGCTGGCGAACAGCTTTCGGACGAGCAGGTGACGAACCTGCGCCGCCAGTATGGGTTGGACCTGCCCATCTATGCCCGTTACTTCAGTTGGTTCCGGCAGGTGCTGCAGGGCGAATTCGGATTCTCGTTTGATTGGCAGCAGCCGGTGCGCGATATCATCGGCGAGCGGCTGGTCTTGACCTTCACGATTGCGATTCTGACTGCCATCTTCACTTATGCGGTGGCCATCCCCATCGGCATATATTCCGCGGCGCGGCAATATTCCATCAGCGATTACATCGTTTCTTTCATCGGCTTTATCGGCTTGTCGATTCCCAATTTTATGCTGGCCCTCATCATGCTCTATGTGGCCTGGTCGCAATTTGGTCTGAACTTGACCGGCTTGTTCTCGCAGGAATTTCAAGGCGCGCCCTGGAGTTTGGCGAAATTGGGCGATCTGGCGCTGCACCTGCCCATTCCCATCATTGTGGTCGGCACGGGCGGCACGGCCGGCATGATCCGCGTCATGCGCGGCACCTTGCTGGACGAGCTGAACAAGCAGTATGTCATTACCGCGCGCAGCAAAGGCGTGGGCGAAGTCAAGCTGCTTTTCAAATATCCAGTGCGGGTGGCGCTAAACCCCATCATCAGCAGCCTCGCCTGGCTCTTCCCCAGCTTGATTTCGGGCGGCACCATCACCGCCTATGTGCTGGGTTTGCCCACGGCGGGACCGATGCTGCTGCGCTCCTTGCTGACGCAAGACACCTTTTTAACGGCGAGCTTGCTGATGTTCGTCACGATTCTGACCGTCATCGGCACGACGGTTTCCGACATCCTGCTGGTCGTGGTCGACCCGCGCATCCGCATGGAACGCGCGGCCAACTAGGCGGAGATGACGATGTTGCGGCGAATCGGCATCAGGCGCGGAGCGACCAAAGCGCAAGCCACCGCTTTTGACGAGAGCTATTATCTCGCCTCGCAGTGGCAGCTGATCTGGCGCAAGTTTCGGCGGCATCGCCTGGCAATCGGGTCGCTGGCTGTCATCATCGTCCTCTATTCGATGGCGCTCTTCTCCGAATTCTATGCCATCAATGACTATCAGAAGCGCCATGTCAAATTTGCGAAGTCGCCACCGCATACCATTTACTTTGTCGATGACACGGGCATTTTCAGCTTGCAACCCTTCATTTATCAAATGAAGCAAACCCTGGATATGGACACATTGCAGCGCAATTATTCCGAAGTGCGCGACAAAAAGTACCCGATCCATTTCTTTGTGCGGGGCGAGCCTTACAAGATTCTGGGCTTGTTGGAAAGCGATATCCACATCATGGGCGTGGAAGCGCCGGGCGTCTTCTTCCCGTTTGGCACAGACGACCTGGGTCGCGATCTGTACTCCCGCACCATGCACGCGGCGCGCATCTCGCTGTCGATCGGTTTCCTGGGCGTCATCATCAGTTTTGTGCTTGGCTGCTTGTTCGGCGGCATCTCTGGCTACTTCGGCGGCGTGGTCGATCTGGTGATCCAGCGCTTGATCGAATTTTTGATATCGATCCCGTCAATCCCGCTGATTATTGCGCTGGCGGCTGCCCTGCCCGCCGAGTGGAGTTCGACCCAGGTGTATTTTGGCATCACGTTGGTGCTGGCCACCGTCGGCTGGACGACGTTGGCGAGAGCGGTGCGCGGCAAATTGCTGGAACTGCGCGAGGCAGATTTCGTCATGGCGGCGCGCATATCCAACATGGGCGACCTGGATATCATCTTGAAGCACCTGCTGCCTTCGTTCGCCAGCTTTTTGATCGTCGTGTTGAGCCTGGCGGTGCCGGGCATGATCCTCGCCGAGACATCGCTGAGTTTCTTGCAGATCGGCATACGCCCACCCGCCGTCAGCTGGGGCGTGCTGCTGCAAGACGCGCAGAATATCCGCAGCCTCAGCCAAAGCCCCTGGCTCTTGATCCCGGGCTTGTTTGTCATCGTGACCGTGCTGGCGTTCAACTTTCTGGGCGATGGTTTGCGAGATGCCGCCGACCCCTACAAACAATGATTCTGCTGCTACACTCGGTTCGACCAATAAGGTAATGTAAGAAAAAATGAACCGCCGAGTTGACAGAGTACACCGAGTGATAAATACCTCTGTGTCCTCTGTGTTCTCTGTGTAGAATAATGCTCAATTCGTTATTGGTTCCACTTCGGATTGTATTGAACCACACTTAGCGGAAGTAGAAATGTCCTGATGACGACAATCGAAATTTATCGTACGCTGCCCGAGCAGATCGCCGCACGCCTGCGCCGCGAAGTGCTTTCCAACAAACTGAAACCCGGCGATCCCCTGCGCGAGGCCGATCTTTCACAACGATTCGGGGTCAGCCGTGGTCCTGTGCGCGAGGCATTCCGCCAGCTTACCCAACAGGGTTTGCTGGTGCTCGAGCCCAACAAAGGCGCGCGTGTCGCCCAAAATCCCAGTGTGGAGGTGCGGCCGCTGGTCGTGCAGCTGCGCCGAACTATCGAGACTTTTGTGCTGGACAGCATCTTCGATCGCATCACCGAGATGGATATCGGGCGCTGGGAAGATAGCCTGGCAGCTATCTACGCAGCCTGTCAAAACAACGATGTCGATGCGCTGACCGACTGCGACCTGCGCTTCCACCAGGCGATTATCCAGAGCCACGATGACAAAGACATCTTTACGTTGTGGCAGCCGATCGCCATGCGCATGATGATGCAATATACGCGCCACGGCGATATCATGGAAAGCTACCGCGAGCACAAGCGCATCCTGGATGCCATCCGCCGCGGCGACAAGCCAGGCGCAATCGATGCGCTATACGCCAATATCCAGTAAAGGACTTCGATTAACCTAAGGGGCGGCAACTCGCCCAAGACCTATCCGTAGGGGCGAGGCGCTGACTCGCCCAATTGGAAACAGGACGAAATATGGCAATCGCAGCATTTTATGAAGGTGAGCGCCGCATCCGGCCGGGCGACTGTGAGCCGCGTCCGCCAGCCGCAGACGAGGTGCAATTGCGCGTTTCGCATTGTGGCATTTGTGGCACAGACCTGCACATTTTTCATGGCGCGATGGATGCGCGCGTGCAGATGCCGCTTGTGATGGGGCACGAAATGTCGGGCACAGTGCACACAACGGGCGCAGGCGTCGACGAGTTCGCGCCGGGCGATCGGGTGGTCGTCATGCCGCTGGCCGCCTGCCACCGCTGCCCCGCTTGCGCAGCCGGGCACAGCCACATCTGCCACAACCTGGACTTCCTTGGCATCGACACGCCGGGCGCATTCCAGAGCTACTGGACTGTGCCAGCCAATACATTGCACCGCGTGCCGGCCGCGCTTTCTCTGCAACATGGCGCGCTGATCGAGCCGCTGGCGGTCGCCTGTCATGATGTGCGGCTGGCAAATGTGCAGGCGGGCGATGAGGTAGTCGTGCTGGGCGGCGGTCCCATCGGCATGCTGGTGGCGCTGGTGGCGCGACAGGCTGGCGCAGCTGTGCTCGTCTCCGAAATCAACCCCTACCGTGTCGACCTGGCGCGGCAGCTTGGCTTCGAGGCGATCAATCCACGCGAGGCTGATCTGCTGGCGGCGGTGCTGCGGCGCACAGGTGGCGCTGGCGCCGATATCGTCTTTGAAGTATCGGGCTCGCAGGCTGGCGCTGCTGTGATGACCGAGTTGCTGCGCACGCGCGGATTGGCCGTGGTGGTCGCGATCTTCGCCCAGCCACCAAAGCTCGACCTGTTCCGCTTCTTTTGGCGCGAACTGCGCTTGCAAGGGGTGCGCGTCTATGAAAGTCAAGACTTCGCCACCGCCATCGACTTGGCTGCTTCTGGCGCGCTGCCGCTGGACGAGCTTATCACCGATATCCGCCCTTTAAACGCGCTGCAGTCTGGCTTTGAGGACATGGAAAAAGGCGGGCGCGTCATGAAGATTCTGTTGGAGGTGTCATGAACGTGCTCGATACATTTCGGCTGGATGGCAAGACGGCGCTGGTGACCGGGGCGCGCCGCGGCATTGGTTTTGCCATGGCCAGCGCACTGGCAGAAGCGGGCGCGGATATCATCGCGGTCAGCGCCAGCCTAGAAGCCAGCGGCAGCGAGATTGAGCGGGCTGTCTTGGCGCAGGGGCGGCGCTTCGCTGGCTATCGCTGCGACTTCTCAAAGCGCGACGAGCTGCACAAATTTATCGCACAGGTGACAAGTGAACAGCCCGTCATCGACATTTTGGTCAACAACGCGGGAACTGTCCTGCGCGAGCCGGCCGCCACGCACAGCAATGCCTATTGGGACCGCATCATCGAAATCAACCTGAGCGCCCAGTTCGTGCTCAGTCGCGAGGTCGGCGCGCGCATGCTGGAGCGAGGCAGCGGCAAGATCATCTTTACGGCATCGCTGCTGACATTCCAAGGCGGCATCACGGTGCCGGGCTATGCAGCCAGCAAGGGCGGCATCGGGCAACTGACGAAGGCGCTGGCGAACGAATGGGCGAGTGGCGGCGTACAAGTTAATGCTATCGCGCCCGGTTATGTGCGCACCGATGTAACCGAAGCGCTGCAAAATGACCCCGAACGGTATCTCGCCATCACAGAGCGAATCCCGGCCGGGCGCTGGGGCACGATCGACGATTTTAGGGGACCGGTCGTCTTCCTGGCATCGGCAGCCTCCGATTTCGTCAACGGCGAGATTCTGGTTGTCGACGGCGGCTGGATGGGGCGCTGAGCGATATTAGACGCCGATGGTTGGCTTGTCGAAGGCAGCTTGTTCAGCCAAGATACGCTCGCGCCAGTCTGTGGGCAGACGCGCCACCCGCTGAAAGAAAGTCTCTTCGCTGAAGTGCAGGTTGCTGCGCTTGAATTCTGGACGATGACAGTCGCGCGACAAGTCGCAATCGAAGCGGATGATATGGCAGCCCCTGCGCGAACCATCGCCCGGCGGCGTGATGTGGCTTAATCCCCAGGTGATGCCACGCCCATCGTTGTTATCCGCGAAGGCATCGGGACAGAAGGGACCAGGCGCCACCGGCGACAGCTGCACATGCGCCATGGGCTGGAAGTTCAGCCCGTCCGGCGCAAATTGAATGGTATCTTTTTCCGGACCATCCAGTATCAGCAAGGTAGCAATGCCGCCTTTGTAATTCCAATACATGGTTTCATGCCCGGAATTGGTGACCGGGTTCAGCTCGGACTTGCTGAAGGGTCCTGCTGGATTGTCGGCGATGGCGACACCCTGCGCGAGTCGCAATCCGCCGGAGATTTTCTCGAAAGGCGAGCCTTTGTAATAGAGCCAGACCTGTCCCTTGTAGACCAGCGGATACGGGTCGTGGATGGCGCAGCTATCCCATTCGCCAGGCGCGCCTTGCGGGACAATCGGCACATCCATGCGCGTCCAGGGACCATCTGGCGAATCGGCATGCGCCATGCTGACGCCAACGCAATCATGCGCCCGCCACTTGGTCGTGAAGCACTGGTAATACAAATAATATCGACCTTTCCAGACCAGGATATCCGGCGTGGAAAGCGAGCGGTCGCCATACGTGCCTTTGGGCGCGCGCGGCACGGCGATGCCTTGCTCCACCCAGTCGAAGCCGTCTTTTGATGTGGCATAGCAGATATCGGCCAGGTCCCAATCGACGGCGGGGATCTCTTCATTCGCCTGGTCGTGGTGGCGCATGCCCACTGGCACATGCTCGGTGATGCGCCGCGTGTACCAAACATAATAGGTATCGCCAATCTTGAGCACCTTGGACGGGTCGCGCCGCGAAACAGACATTTCCGATTCGTCTTTGCCGATGCCGCTGACGCGCGAATACATAAAGTTGGTATAGAAAGGATTGCCCGGGTCTTGCCTGGGCGTCCACATGTCATAAACGCGTTCGGTAGCCGCGCTCAAGGGGCGGTCGGTGGGTTTGGTCTGTGGCATCATGCCAGGGAAAGCGCGCGGTTTTTTGCTGTCTTCGGTCATGGTGTCTCCTTGTTGCCTGCCTGCGGCAATCTAAATAATCGCCGCAAATGAGTGTTGGATTGCTTGACACTTGTGCTGTCGATTGTAGACAATTGACAAGACCTGGTCAACTAATCGCTGCAAAATGGGAAGAGGGCGCGGTCATGCACGAGGCGGACTACATCATCATCGGCGCGGGCTCGGCCGGGGCAGCTGTCGCGGCGCGCCTGAGCGAAGACCCGCAGGCGGCTGTGCTGTTGCTGGAAGCGGGCGGACCCGACAGCGACCCGACTATTCATGTGCCGGCGCGTTTTTCCGACCTATTTCACAGCGAGTTCGACTGGGATTATGAAACTGTGTCCCAGCCCGGGCTGAACGGTCGCCGAGAATATGTGCCGCGCGGCAAAGTCTATGGCGGCACCAGCTCCATGAACGCCATGGTCTATCAGCGCGGGCATCCATCCGATTATGATGGCTGGGCAGAGGCGGGCAACACGGGCTGGGCATATCGGGATCTGCTGCCCTGGTTCAAAAAGATGCAGCATCAGGAACGCGGCGCATCGCGGCATCACGGCATCGGCGGACCGATCAATGTGGCCGACCTGCGAGACCCGAATCCGTTGAGCCGTGCCTTCGTGGCTGGCGCGCTGGAACTGGGATATGCGCCGCGCGCGGATTTTAATGCTGGCGAACAAGCGGGCTTCGGTCTTTACCAGGTTACGCAGAAGCGCGGGCAGCGACACAGCAGCGCCGTCGGTTACCTGCCAACAGCCTTGCAGCGCCCAAATTTCACTGCCTTGCCCTTTGCCCGGGTCACGCGGTTGTGTTTTGAGGGCAGACGTTGCCAGGGAGTCGAGTTTTGGCACGAGGGCGAGCGCAAGACCGCGCAGGCGAGAAAGGAAGTTGTCGTCTGTGGCGGCGCGATTAACTCGCCACAACTGTTGCTGCTTTCGGGCATTGGGGCGGCTGCGCAGTTGGCGAGGCATGGCATCCCCGTGATAGCGGACCTGCCGGGCGTTGGGCAGGGCTTGACAGATCATATGCAGGTGCCGGTCGCCTATCATTGCCATGCGCCAATCAGCCTGGTCGGGAAGAACGCGCCAGAGCAGCAGCGGCTCTATGCAGAAGAGCGCATGGGCTTGCTGACATCGAACCTGGGCGAGGCGGGCGGGTTCGTGCGGCTCGACCCGCGTTCACCTGCGCCGGAGCTGCAATATCACTTTGGTCCCGACTGGTTCATCCGCCACGGCTTCGCGACGCCGGCGGGGCACGGCTTTACCATTCTGGCTGGCTTGGTCGGCACAAAGAGCGCCGGCAAGCTCGAACTGGCTTCGGCAGATCCCTGCGCGGCGCCATTGATCGACTTCGACTGCCTAAGCCACGTTGACGATGTGCGCATTCTGCTGGCGGGGGTCAAGCTGGCGCGGCAGATCGCCCAGGCAAGCGCATTTGATGCGGTTCGCGGCGCTGAATTCTTGCCCGGCGCGCAAGTCACAGCGGACGCGGAACTCATTCATTTCATCCGCGAATTCGCCACCACGATTTATCATCCCGCCTGCACCTGCAAGATGGGCGATGATCGGTTGGCGGTGGTGGACGAACGGCTGCGCGTGCATGGCTTGGCAGGGCTGCGCGTGGCTGACGCTTCGATTATGCCGCGCATCATCAACGCCAACACCAATGCGCCCTGCATCATGATTGGCGAAAAAGCGGCGCATATGATCCGCGAGGACAACAGACGATGAACAGGCCAGACCGCAAGCCACGGCTGCCCGGCGAGCCAGGCGCTGCCCAGCCAAACGACCGTCAGCTTAGCGCCGCCACGCAACGTCTGTATGACAAGTGGGGACGTTATCAAGATTCCACCAGCAAATTCTACACGACCTTCAAATACAGCCGCCTTGCGGGCATCGGCAAAGAAGCTGGCATCACCCGGCGCGACCCGACCACGGTGCTGCGCATCGACGGCACCTACTTCGTCTGGTATACGCGCCGTCAAACCGCAAACGATCGCGACCAGCGCAACAAGCCACCTCACCAGCGGCAGACCTGGGATACACCGGTCTTTGATTGGGATCTGGCAGAGATCTGGTACGCGACCTCCACAGACGGATTCAGCTGGCAAGAGCGCGGGGTGGCCATCAAGCGGGGACCGAAAGCTGCCTATGATGGCCGCTCGGTTTTCACGCCCGATGTTTTGATGACGGCGGACGGCTTCTATCTCTATTATCAGGCTGTCGATTACCCTTATTGCACGCGCACGCGCAACAGCATCGGCCTGTCTTTCGCCAGCTCGCCGCATGGTCCCTGGCAGCGCGTCGATACGCCGGTGCTGCGACCGGGCGCCGCTGGAGAATGGCTGGGCGAAGACGACACAGACGAAGTAAGTCGTTATGGCGACTGGGACAGCCACAAGGTGCACGATCCCTTCATTCTGGCGCGGGATGGCAGCTATTGGCTCTATTACAAGGGGCAGCCCATGGGCTGGACGACCCGCTATTCGCGCGGGATAGGCTGGGGCGTCGCCATTGCCGACAAGCCAGACGGTCCGTTTGTCAAATCGCCGCTGAATCCTGTAACCAACAGCGGGCACGAAACCTGTCTGTTTCCCTATGGAGAAGGCGTGCTGGCTATTTGCGGGCACGACGGACCCGAGAAAGACAGCATCCAATACGCGGCTGACGGGCTGAACTTTGAAGTGGTCGCGCATGTCACGCTGCCGCCGCCCGCCGGAGGTCCTTTTGCGCCAGATGCCTATGAGCACACGCGTGATGGCAGCGGCATCGCCTGGGGGCTCGCGCATATGGCCACCGAAGAGATGAAGAGCGGCAACTCCTACCTCATCCGCTTTGATTGCAACTTGCGCCGCGGGCTCGAGCGACCTGGTTTTCGTGGCACAAATATCCGCTTCCCCGAAGCCGTTTATTTCTCGCCCGATCTGGCGTTGAACGAGCGCAACAAACAGCCACTGCGCTTTGCCAGCGAGCCGCAGAAACCTCCAGAAGCGCCGCCACCACCTCCGCATAGCCGGGCATCGCAACGGGTATATAAAACCTATGGCGTATACAAAGACCAAGGCAGCGAATTCTTCTCGGCATTCAAGTATTCGCCACTCAGCGGGCTGGGCAAGGAAGCCGGCGTCACACGGCGCGACCCATCCAAAGTCATTCGCGTTGGCGAAAAGTATTATGTCTGGTATACGCGCCGCAAAACCGCAGAGGCCTGGCGCGGAATTCAGCAAGCCAGCCAAACGCGTCCAGCCTGGGCTTGGGACCTGGCGGATATCTGGTACGCGACATCCACAGACGGATTCAGCTGGCGAGAACGGGGACCAGCTGTGATTCGGGGCGCGCCCGGCCGCTTTGACGACCGCTCTGTATTCACCCCCGATATCCTGATGCACGGCGGCAAATTCTATCTCTACTATCAGGTTATCCAGGGCGTATGGGCAGAGCGGACGCGACACCGTATCGGCATGGCCTGGGCAGATGCGCCCCAGGGACCCTGGACGAAGCTGGACCAGCCTGTCTTGCAGCCCGGTCGAGCTGGCGAGTTCTGTGGCGCAGAAGATGATGCCGATGCGATCGGCAGCTTCGGCGAATGGGACTCGCACAAATTGCACGATCCTTTTGTGCTGCGCTACCGCGGGCAGATTTGGCTCTATTACAAAGGTGTGCAATATGGGCGGACTTATCGACACGATCTGGGCATCGGCTGGGGGGTCGCCAGAGCCGACAATCCGCAGGGTCCATTTGTCAAGTCGCCTTTGAACCCGCTCACCAACAGCGGCCACGAGACCTTCCTCTATCCATTTCGCGAAGGCATTGTCGCCATCACCAGCCACGAAGGTCCCGAGAAGAACACAGTCCAATTTGCGAGCGATGGCTTGAACTTCCAAGTGGTCGGCAAAGTGTCTGTGCCGCCAGTTGCCGCGGGACCCTATGTGCCCGATGCCTTCACCGACAACCGGGACGGACGCGGCATCAGCTGGGGCTTGTCGCACATCCACCACGATGATGCGGGAGCGCTGGCGGATAGTTACCTGGTGCGCTTCGACTGCAACCTCAGCCGCGATGAGCAACGGGCCGATTTTTACCGCGCCTGGAATTATCGCTTTCCAGAATCAGCTTATTTCAGCCAGGCATTCGCGCTGACGCCACCAATGAAAGACGAAGCGCTGCAACTCATGGCGAAGATCGACACAGATACGCGCGTCTGATTTGCGAGCTGGTCGGCCGCGCCCGCCATTTACCCGATCTTTTCTGCGACAACGCTGAGCATCAGCGGGATGCGCTGGGGCAGGTGGTCGGGCATGGCATAGCGACGCCCGCCCAGCTCGCGCATGTCGGGCATAGGCTTGAAACCGTTGCAATAGTCATATTCGCGCAGGTGCGTCAACGTCAAGCCCGCGTCTACAAGCGCCATGACGACCTCGGCGCTGCCCCACTGGTATTCGACGCCGGGATACGGATTCACAAAGTCGACCACGCCGGGCTGCAGCTGGGTGGTTTCTGCGGCGCTGCCAGTCAAGGCCACATAATCGCCAACGCCCGACTCGAATTCATGTACCACACCGCCCATGAAGTCGTAGCGCAACTGCCATTGCGCGTCAAATATGGCAAAGGCCGGATGAAAGTCCACCAGCACAAAACGTCCGCCCGGTGCCAAGCAGTTGGCGATGCCCCGTCCCCAGGCAGCCAGGTCAGACAGCCAGCACAGCACGCCATAGGATGAAAAAACGACAGCAAATTGCCGCTTGTTTTGGTCAAAATAGTCGTAGATATCGGCGCGCAAAAAGTCGGCAACGATGCCCGTGTCGAGCGAAAGCTGCCGCGCAAAGCGAACCGCTTCGTCGCTGATATCCACGCCAGTGCAGCGCGCGCCCAAATGCCTGGCCAGGCTCAAGGTATCTTGCCCGCAATTGCATTGCAGATGCAACAAATGTTTGCCAGAGACTTCGCCGAGCATGGTCATTTCTTCAGAGAATAATGTATTGCCGCCGGCCCGAAAGAAGGCCGCCTGGTCGCCCTTGTGGCTGTTGTGCGCCTTTGTGCCTGCATTCCAGGACAAGCGGTTGATCTCGTGATGCGTTCGGTTGGGCATGGCAGATAGGACCTCCGCGGCTGGGCAGCGGGCATTCTAGTCGCATGACCGGCTTCCTGCAAGCAACTTGCCGCTGCGACTCGCGCGCACTATACTACCCGCAACACGATTGTGAGCGACCTGATGACCGAAACCGACTTGGTGAGCGCCGCCATCGACGCGCTGCAGCCCGCAGCCGATAATCAGCTTTCGCCCCAGAATCTGCCGCTGGCGAATTGCTTGTGCGCCAGGATCATTGCTGTGTTGCTGCGCAAGCTTCGGCTTGCGTCCGACTGTGCAGTTGAGGAATGCGCCGCCTTCTTGAAGATGACGCCAGAGCAATACGAGGCTTGGGAAACTGGCGAAGCTGCGCCGAGCCTGCCCGAGCTGGAGTTGCTCGCTGGCTTTTTGCGGGGCGCGCCGACTCCGCACCGACAAAGCGACTACCTGCTGCTGCGCCAACGGATCATCGGCGTTGTGATGCAAAAGGCGCGTCTGCATGCAGAGTCAGATGCAGACCTGGCCCAGGCGGCAATCCATCCCGACAGGCTCAGCGCCTATGAACTGGGCGAACGCAGCGCCCCTATGACCGATCTCTGCGCGCTGGCTCAAGCCTTGGGCTTGGAGTTGAGCGCATTCCTGGCCGCCAGCACAACGGCAAGACCTTTCCAAAAGCCCAGCGCCGCGCAAGCAGCCAACGACGGCGCAAGAGCCTTGATTGACTTCGCCGCCGACCACAAAAATGCCGCCTTTATTCGCTTGGCGATGGCTTTTCGGCATATCAGAGCGGACGACTTGCACCGCATCGCCGATGCGCTCTTGGCGATCATCAACGCGCGCGCAGAACGCGACCTCGCCGAGTCCAATGCCGCGTCTTGATATCGGCGCGATGACAGGCAGACGCAAGCTCTTCCACACGGCCCGACTGTGTCTGCTGCTGGTTGCGCTGATGGCTGGCGTCTATCTGTTGAGCTTCCGCGCGGTGATCCAGTCGGGCGATACACTGCGCACATTTGACGCCATGACCAGCTACGCGCGCTATGGCGATTGGCTGCTGGACGAATCGGGCTGGACAGAGCTGCCGCTGCGCATCCACCAGACCGATGAGCTGCCCCTGCGCGAATATGGTGTCGTAGAGCGGCTGCAGGCAAAGCTCGCCCTGCCCTTGCTGCGGATGGCGCAAAGCCTGCCCCGCCTCGGCAACATCCACGCCGTCTGGCTTTTCAATGTCGTCGTTAGCGCGCTGACCATCGCGTTGATCTTTCTGCTCGCGCGGGCGCTGGGTTATCACGATGCCACAGCGCTGCTCGTCGCCATCAGCAGCGGGCTGGCGACGAATCTGTGGGCATACAGCCAGGCGCTGTTCCGTGAGCCACTGGCGGCCTTCTTCCTTATTTTGACCTTGTTGTGTCTGCAAATCGGCAGGCGGCGGATCTGGTGGCTGCGGCTGCTCGGCTGGCTTTGCGCGGCCGGGGCGCTGCTGCTGGCCACGCAAGTCAAGTACTCGGCAGCCCTGGCTTTGCCGGCTGTGTTGGTCTTTGCTCTGCCCGAGCCAGAAGAGCCGTCCAGTTGGCTGGCAAAGCTCTACAAAGCGCTAGCGCTTGTGCCGCTGGTGGCGCTGGCAGTCCTGATGCTGCTTGATCCGCTGCCGAACGCGCTGCTCGACCGGTTAGCTGGCCTGGGTCTGGATGGCGGCTATGTGGGCATCGCCTTGCGCATTTATCTCTTGAGCCCGGGCGCGGGGATTTGGGGCACTTCGCCAGTCGCGCTGTTGGCGGTCGGTGGCTGCCTGCTGCTGATTCAGCGGGGGCGCTGGCGATTGCCAACGACCATTGTCCTGCTGGCAGGGGCCTATGCGCTGGGACATGCGCTATTGGTGGACCGGCACTGGTTTGGCGGTCTGAGCTTCCCGCCGCGTTTCTTGACGCCAGTCTTGCCGGTGTTGATGCTGGGGAGCGCGCCAGTCATGCAACGATTATTGCAAGGGCGCAACCGCAAACTGGCCGCCGTGTGCATCGCGCTGCTGCTTTATGGCATTTGGATTCAGTTCAACGCCATATCGCTCAGCTGGGAGCAGTATAGCGCTTCCCTGCCCGCGGAGTCGGGCGGGTTGGCGGAGTGGACCCCGGCGTTGCTGCAGCCGCAGTATTTTCGCTGGTTCGTTTTGCCGCGGCGCTGGGCAGATCTCGGCTTTGACTTGCTATGGACTCGCGCCAATCTGCCTGTCTGGGGCATCAGTTTCGCCGTTCTGGTCGCCTGCCTCGCCATTTGCCTGTGGCGCAGCCTGCAAAATCCAGGCAGCCGCTGGCGACATGCCGCCCTGCCCCTGGTCTGCTTGTGCTTGCCCATGACACTGCTTGCCCTCAGCGCAGCCTATGACCGAGACCCGCGAACCCGCTCGCAAAATGCGGCGCTGCACGAGGCGTTGGCTTATCTGGATGCGCATAGCCGTGCCGATGATGTGCTGTTGCTGGGCAGCGGCGATTATGCCGGCTTCGTCATGCAGCACCTGGATGACGACCAGCCGCGCCCGATCACTTTGCCGCGTCCGCTCGCGCAGGCAGCCAGCGAAAGACAACCAGCGCTGGTCACATCGTCCAATCCCAACGACTGGCTGGACCTGCAAAGCATGCGCGCGATTCAGCATCTGGCCAGTCGACAAGATCGGCTGTGGCTGCTGGCCGAGACCAGCCCCTTCATGAACTGGAGCTTCCGCCCAATGGAGCGGTATCTGGCCTTGCACTTCTACCCGCTGGGCGAGGTCGCGCTTGGACACCAGGACCCGACGGTGCGCCTGCTGGAATACAGCACACGTTCCGCCTTCAACCCGCTCGCCCCATTCGCCGGAGACATCGCCAGCGACCTGCGCTATGGCGAGCACATTCGTCTGGCCAGCATCACCCTGCCCAATGGCTTGAGCTATCAGCCGGGCGCGACAATCGAAGTGTCGCTGCATTGGCAGACAGATGCGCCCCTCGCAGAAGACTACACTGTGGCCCTCTTCGCCGCCGATGCGGTCGCCCAGCAGGTGATCGCGCAAGGGCACGATTCTGCTCCGCAAGCTGGCTTCGCGCCGACATCCAGTTGGACAGGTGGCGTATGGGACAACCGAGCGTTGCGCCTGCCCGCCGATGCGCCAAGCGGAGAGCTGCAGTTGTGGCTGGCCATGTATCGCTGGGATAGCGAAGTCGGCGCTATCAGACGGTTGCCGGTGACCAGCGGGCAGTCTGTGCACGGGGGCGAGATTGGCGTATTGCCAGTGACGGTCGCTGTGGAAGGGTAACAGGGATTTTGGCCACAGAGGCGCAGAGATTCTGCAGCGGCGGGGGGGCGATGGAGCTAGAATCTCTTATACTGCTTTTTGCCAGACTCGGTTAGACTGCGGCTGTGCGCCTGTTCCTTCATCCAGAGACAAGACATGTCTGCTGAATTTGTCGTCAATTCGCCCATCGCTACCAACCACAGCAGCCCGTTCCGCTTCATCCTTTCGCACATCCTGCGGCATCCAATAGCCGCGCTGCTGCTGGTGGCGGGCGCATTTTGCAACGCCTTTTTGGCTGGCGTCGTCCCGGGAGCGCTGGGCAGCGCGTTTGATGCCATCCTGCTGGGGAACGAGCAGACGATGGGTTTGATTGTGAACAGCGTGCTGCTCATCATCGGCTCGCAATCCTTGCGCTCGCTGCTGCAATTTGTGCGCAATTTCTCAGCAGAGGTATTCGCCCAACGTTTTGAGCGCGATATCCGCGACGAGCTGTATTCCAGCCTGCTGGGCAAGAGCATGAGTTATCACGACAGACAGCCGGTCGGCGAGACGATGGCGCGCGTGACCAACGATGTGCGCGAGATGAATCTGATGATGAATCCGGGCATCAATCTGGTTACGGGCGCGAACATGTTTTTAATCATGCCCGCTTTGTATGCGCCGAGCATCCACCCGCAGTTGATCCTGGTGCCACTGCTTTTCATCTTCGCGCATATCTGTGTGCAAGTATATTTTGTTTTGCGCCTGCACCCAATCGCGCAGCAGGTTCGTGGCAGCTTCGGGCGGATGAATGCGCGTTTGGCAGAAGCGCTGGATGGTTTGGAAGTGGTCAAAGGCGCGGCGCAGGAACAAAGCGAAATGGGCAAATTCAACAGCCTGGCCGATCTGGTGCGCGACAAGTTTATCGACCAGGGCGAATTCGAGGCGCGCTATCTCTCGGTCTTTCTGTTTGGCTTGACGGTGGTGGCGGCTTTGGCGCATGCTGCCTGGCTCTTCGAGGCGCAGGCCATCGCAGAAGGCGATGTAATCGCATTTCTGGGTTTGATCAACCTCTTCCAGTTCCCCGTGTTCATATCACTTTTTTCGTCATCGCGCATCGCATCGGGCTATGCCAGCGCCGCTCGCATCTTGGAAGTGATGACGACGCGCACCTTGCTGGATCAAAATCAACGCGGCTACAGCGCCGATCTCCAGGGCGAAATCGTATTTGACAAGGTCTGCTTCGGCTATTCGCCAGAAGATGAAGTGCTCTGTGATGTATCGTTTCGTGTGCAGCCCGGGCAGACGGTCGCCATCGTCGGGCAAACTGGCTCGGGCAAGAGCACGCTCAGCAAGCTGATAAACCGGATTTATGATGTGGATAGTGGGCGCGTGCTGATGGACGGCGTAGATGTGCGCGACTGGAATCTGCAAGCGTTGCGCTCGCAGATTAGTATCATCGAGCAGGACATATTCTTATTCAGCCGCAGCGTGGCCGAAAATATCGCCTTCGGCACAGAGCATCTTGATATGGACGGCATCGTCGACTCGGCGAAAGCTGCCCAGGCGCACGAATTCATTTCCAGCTTCCCCGACGGTTATCACACCATCATCGGCCAGCGCGGCATGACACTCAGCGGCGGCCAGCGGCAACGGCTGGCCTTGGCGCGCGCCTTCCAGACCGATCCGCCCGTCCTCATCCTCGATGACAGCACCAGCGCCATCGACAGCGCCACAGAAGACAAGATACAGCGCGCCATTTGGTCGGCGGCTCGCGGACGCACGACGTTGCTGATCACCCATCGCCTGTCCCAGATTCGTTGGGCAGACCACATCGTTGTGCTGCGCAAGGGTCGGGTGGTGGCGCAGGGCACGCACCAGGATTTGCTGCGCCGTTCACAATCGTATCGGCATATCTTCGACCGCTATTCCTCAGCCGACAGCCAATCGCAAATGGCGCGGGGAGGCTAGTTTATGGCGGCGATATTTGGCGGATTGCAAAGCGACAAGTACGATCGGCACTATACAGATGCCTATCTTTTTCGGCGAATTGGCGAATATCTGGGCGAGCATAGGCGGATCGTCGGGCTGGGTTTGCTGGGCTTTTTGGTGGTGGGCATCGCGCGGGCTGTGCGTCCCGTTTTCATCAGCGCGGCTATCGATGACATGGTGACAGCTGGCGATGCGCTGACCTTGATATTTTTGGCGCTGGCTGTCATCGCCGCCTCGGAATACCTGTTCAATTATGGCCGGCGGCGCTTCACTGTGGTGGTCATCGGCCGCGTGGTGGCACAGCTGCGCAAAGACGCCTTCCAGGCAGCCATCGAGCGCGACCTGGCTTTCTATGACCGGCAAAAGTCCGGCGCGGTCATCAGCCGCATCACCAGCGACACGCAGGAATTTGGCGATGTCATGCTGCTGGGCAGCGATGTCGTCTCGCAATTCCTCAGCGTGCTGGTCCTCTTTGCCGCGCTGCTGAGCTATTCAGTCGAATTGACCGCCATTTTGCTGCTGACGATGCCCATGGTGGTCCTGTCTGCGCTGGTGTTTCGCTTCTTGGCGCGAATCGTCACTCGACAGGGCGCGCGCGCCATGGCTGTGGTCAATGACAATATCCAGGAGAGTGTGACCGGCATCAGCGTCGCCAAGAATTTCCGCCAGGAAGCGATGATCTACCGCGAGTTTTCGACAGTCAACAATTTGAGCTATACGATCAACCTGCGGCGCGGCATGGTGATGTCGCTGGTTTTCCCCACGATGGGCGTGTTGTCGGCTGTGGCGATGTCGGTGCTGGTCTGGGCTGGCGCGGAATCGGTGCTGGCCGGCCTGATCAGCGCAGGCGCGTGGTATCTATTCATCCAGGGCGTAGATCGCTTCTGGTTTCCTTTCATGAATCTGGCTTCATTTTGGAGCCAATTCCAGCAAGGACTAAGCGCCGCCGAGCGCATCTTCGCCTTGATTGATGCCGAAAACTCTGTTTTGCAATCCGCCAGCATCAAAGTTACCCAGCTGCCCGGACGCATCGAGTTTGCTGATGTGACCTTCCAATACGACCGCGGCGAACCAGTCTTGCGAGACTTCTGCCTGGATATCAAACCCGGCGAAAATGTGGCATTCGTGGGGCACACCGGCGCGGGCAAAAGCACAATCACCAAGCTAATCACGCGTTATTACGAATTCCAAAAAGGGCGCATCTTGATTGACGGCGCCGACATTCGCACCTTGGATATGCCCAGTTATCGCGCGCGTCTGGGCATCGTGCCACAGCAGCCATTCCTGTTTAGCGGCAGCGTGCTGGACAACATCCGCTATGGCAATCCGCAGGCGACATTGGACGAAATCAAACAGGTCTCGCAGAGCATTGGCCATGGCGAATGGCTGGACAGCCTGCCAGATGGGCTGAACAGCGATGTGGGCGAACGCGGCGCGATGCTCAGCGTCGGGCAGCGGCAACTGGTCAGCCTGCTGCGCGTGCTGGTGCAAAAGCCTTCCATATTCATCCTGGACGAAGCCACCGCCAGCATCGATCCATTTACCGAATCGCAGATCCAAGATGCCATTGAATTGATCCTGGCGCGCTCGACCGCCATCTTGATCGCGCATCGGCTGAGCACAGTGCGCAGCGCCGACCGCATCATTGTGCTGCGCGCTGGCGAGATCATCGAAGAAGGCAATCACGAACAGCTTTTGCTCGCGGCAGGTCACTATGCCGAGCTTTACAACACCTATTTTCGTCATCAATCCCTGAAATATGTCGAAAGCGCAAAAGAGATGTTCGCGGCAGCGGGCTCGTAATATGGCGAGCGGGCAAAGGCGGGAGATGCAAGCGGCTGCGGGCCGAGCCTCACGGGCGGCTCTGGCCTGGCTGGGGCGCGGTTTGGCATGTTTGCGAGCGGCGGCAGGTTGGCTAAGCCTGCGCATTTTGACGGGGATTGTGGCGGTCTGGCGCTGGTTCGACTCGCTGGATATTCCGTTGAGTCCGCTGCAATGGCTGCTTGGTTTCTATGCGATCTTCGGCCTGCTGTATCTGTTCGCCACGCCGATCTTTGAAGCAAACGAGGAATTGTGGCACTTTGGTTATGTGCAGCACCTGCGCGAGACCAGCAGCCTGCCCGTGCAAGATTTGGCGGTGCGCGACACGCTCTATGGACAGCACGGCAGCCAGCCCCCGCTCTACTATGTGGCTGTCGCGCTCATAACCGCGCCGATAAGCCTGGATGATGCCGCGCCCTACCGCCAACTGAATCCACATGTGTTGGCCGACCAGCCCGGGGCATTCGGCAATAAAAACCGCGTTACGCATGCTGAAGGCTGGCGAACCACGCAGGGCACTGGCTTGGCTGTGTTGGTGGCGCGCGCATTTGGTTTGCTGCTGGGCGCTGGCACGATTGCTTTCGTCCATCGCATCGGCCAGTTGATCTCGCCGCAGCGCCCAACTGTCGCCTTGGTGGCCGCCGCCCTGACCGGTTTGAACCCCATGTTCATATTCGTCAGCGCCTCGGTCACCAACGACAGCCTGGCGATGTGCCTGAACAGCGCGCTGATCTTGCTGCTGCTGCGCACATTGCGCGATGGCTTCTCAGCCCGCGCCAGCCTGGCGATGGCTGTGCTGTTTGGCCTGGCTTGCCTGACCAAAACGACTTCGCTGGTCTTGCTGCCGGTTTTGGTCGGCGCGGCATTTTTTGTGCGGCGCAAGACAGACGACCGCCGCGGCCTGCTGGCGATGCTCTACCTGCTGCTGCTGTGCTGGCTGCTGATCGCGGGCTGGTGGCATATTCGCAATCTGCAACTGTATGGCGAGCCACTGGGCATCATCACCCAAGCGACCCTGGCTGGTTCGCGCGGGATGTACTTCGATCTGGCTGATTTATTCGCCGAATTCCAGCAGTTTCGCATGTCATTTTGGGGGCTGTTTGGCGCGTCCAATATCCAGCTGGCCAGCATCTTTTATGTCTTGTTCGACCTGGGCACATTCCTCAGCCTGGCTGGCTGTCTGTTCTTGATTCTGCAACTGCTCGCGATTCGCGACTTTGCCTACGCTCGCTATGAACTGGCGCATCTGCTGACATTGGCAAGCGCGCTGGGGTTATTGTGGCTGGGCATCTTCTACCTGGGCTCACTGACGCCGGTTACGCAGGGGCGGGTGCTTTTTCCTTTGATCGGCGCGCTGGGTCCGCTGCTGGCGGTGGGATTGGTAGAGACAGTGTGGTGGCTGGTCTTTTGGCTGCGCCCGCCCAACCTGGACTTTGTGCGCGCTGGCGATGCGGTGCCCAAGGAATTGCTGCAAAGGTGCATGCTGTGGCAGCTGCGCGCGCTGGGCATAGCCGCATTTTTGGCGCCACTGACGGTCATCGCCGGCCAATATGGCGCGCCCAGCCCCGTCGATGCGCCGCCGCCAAGCGCCCGCCCGGTGTATGCCGAGTTTGGCGATGTGGCGCTGGTCGCCTATGAGCACAGCGACCGGCGCTATTCGGCCGGCGACCAGGTGCGCTTGACACTGTATTGGCAGGTGCGCGCGCCATCCAAAGACGACAACAGCCTGTTCTTGCGCCTGCTGGATGACAACCAACAGACAATCGGCCGTTACACGACTTTTCCTGGCGCTGGCAGCCTGCGTACATCCAGGTGGCGCGCAGATGCGATTTACCCGGACGAATACATCATCCCGATCAGTTCGGCGGCTTATGGGAGCTATCCATTCGATTTACGCGTGGAATGGCAAAATGGCGAGCGGAGCATCCTCGCTACCGACAGCGGCGGGCGGCAGATTGAGCCTGTCCTGCTGGAACTTGGCGCAGTCGTCACGCCGCGCCAGCAACCGGCCGCCAGCGAATTCAATGAGATTCTTGCCGACGACCAACCCCTCTTTGATGAGGTCATCCGCCTCGAAGGCTTCAAGCTGGATATCAGCCGCAATGAAATTAGCCTGCACTGGAAAGCGGACTCTGCGCCAGCAGAGAATTACACCATCTTCGCGCATCTGCTGGACGAATCGGGCGATATCTTGTCTCAAGCCGATGCCGCGCCGCGCCTGCCCACCCGTTACTGGCGCTGGGGCGAGGCTTTCACCACTTTTCATCAATTCCCCAGCGAGGCAAATATGCTAGACCATCAGCTGGTGGTCGGCTTGTATCTGCGCGATATACACGGGTATCCCAAAGCCGAATTCGTCCTGCAGCCGCAAGCAGAGGCTCAACCGCCAGAACTTGAACCAGACTTGAGCGTGGAAAACGAAGCGACAACCGATATCCAGCTGGACGAGGAAGCTACAGCGGAAGCCGAACAGAGGCTGGATGCCTACACCATCCTATGGGATGCGGCGGCAGAAGTCCTCGCGCTTACCCCGACGCCCGAACCCACGCCTGGAAGTGGAGACAGCGCGGACGAAAGTCAGGCAGCGCCGTAGAGACCTCGCCAGGTTTCCCGCATTTGCTGGCGGATGACCGACAATTCTTCCGCAATCGTTTGCGTCTCGCCGATACTGACCATGAAATTGGCGTCGCCCGACCAGCGCGGCACAATATGATAATGAAAGTGCGCCGCAATGCCCGCTCCAGCCGCCGCCCCGATATTCGCGCCGATATTGAAACCATCGGGATGGGCGAGCTCGCGTAAGACGCGCATGACGCGGTTTGACATGGACATCACTTCGGTCAACACACCCGCCGGCAGCGATTCGGGCGATGGACTATGCGCGTAGGGGACGACCAGGGTATGCCCAAATGTATAGGGATAGCGGTTCAGCACGGCAAAGCAGCCTGCGCCACGGGCGACGAGCAGGTTGTCGGCAGCCGCTGCATCGCGGGAAGGAAGCTCACAGAATAGGCAGCCATCTGCACTCCCGCGTTTGCGTTTGATGTAGGGCATGCGCCAGGGGGTGTAGAGCTGGTCCAAGTTCGGCTCGCTATGGGTTGGTCGGCCAGCATATTCTAGCGAAAGCCGCGTCTGCTACAATGCGCAGGATGTTAGCCGCCACGAGAACACCATGACTTTAGCGCATGATCGCCTGGCAAAGACACTGCCAGCGCCATTTCGTTATTACGAGCGCATTGGCAGCACCAACGATGTCGCCCGCGACTGGCTGTTGCAAGGTGCGCCGCTTGGCGCGCTTGTCATCGCCGACGAGCAGTTTGCCGGCCGAGGCCGCCGGGGCAAAAGCTGGCAGACACCGCCTGGCGCAGCGCTGGCTTTGTCGGTGATTCTGCGCCCAGATTCGCGCTGGCTGCCACGAATCACTATGCTGGGCGGGCTGGCTGTTTGCGAACTGGCCGAGAGCCTGGGCTGCGCAGATGTCGGCATCAAGTGGCCCAACGATGTGCAGATTGCTGGCAAGAAAGTCAGCGGCATCTTGTGCGAGGCGACCTGGTCGGGCGAACGGCTCTGTGGCGCGGTCTTGGGCATCGGCCTCAATGTGCGCACAGATTTCCAGGGCACCCAGCTGGCGGCCACGGCAACCAGCCTGGAATCGGCAGTCGGCGCGCGGCTCGACCGGGCGCAACTGGCGGGAGAATTGACGGAGCGGATTCTGTATTGGCAGCGGCGCATCGAAACTGACAGGTTGTTCTCAAGCTGGCGAAGTCGCCTGAATGCGCTCGGCCAGATGGTGAATGTGGGCGGTGTAGCCGGGCAGGCGCTGGATGTAACGGCGGATGGCGCATTGCTCGTCGTCGATGAGTTCGGCAAGCGGCACACCTTCCATGTCGGCGAGCTTGCGCCACTGGCACGGGCGGGCAACATCCAGTGAGTCGCATCCGCTTTGAATGGGAGGTCGAGGCGGACACAATCGACCAGCCCGATGGCGAAGACCCGCTACTCAAGCGAAATCGCCGCCGAAACCTGCGTCGCTTGCTGCTGTTGGTCGCGCTGCTGGTTGCGGCAATCCTGCTAGGCGGGCTGGCTTTGCATTTGCGGCTTGTGCAAGTGCAGAACGAGATTGCGCAACAGCTTACAGACACCATCAAAGTGGAGGCGGCAGCCCTGCGCATCGGCGATCGCAGCACATTTATGCAGATACAAAGCGGTGATGAAAGCTGGCTGACGGCGCAATCGACACTTTTTGAGCGCTATCAGACATTGAAATCTGCGAATGCAATCGAGTTGTCTGGCGATATTCTGTCGGTGACAATCGCAGGCGAACGAGCGCGCGCCCTGGTGAGGGAAGATGTAAATGGCTTGCCCTATGCGCGGCTGTCTTTCTATGTTCGGGCAGAGCGAACCTGGCGACATACCGCGCCCGATTTCACATTTTGGGGCGAGCAACAACGCAGCGAGGCGGGGCGCGTTATCGTCAATTATCAAGAGGCCGATGCGATTTTTTCCAGGCAACTGGCAGAAGCTGTAGCAAACTGGTTCGATGCTCAGTGCGCTGCAATAGACTGCGACGCTGGCGCGAAGCTGCAAATTGATATCGTACCCGATCTGGAAGAACCGCTTCTGTGGATGGATGCAGGCGCAGGCCGGTTGCTGGTGCGCTCGCCATATCTGGACCGCGTCCGCGCCGAGACGCCATTTGACAAGGAACAGGCTGCGGCGCTCTACAAACTAATCAGCGATAACTGGGATTTCGGCTTGTAGTGCGAGGGAAGTCCCGGGCTGGCAGTACCAACCCGGGCGAAATGATCTGACTTGGAGAGCAGTGGTTGATTAGCCGTCCATGCCCATTGCAGCATTGCGCAGGACGACCAGGAATGCCAGTACATGGCCGAAAATGATGTGCCCAAAGAGGCTGGGATCTGTCAGCGAAATCTGCAGCATTTCCCCACCGGCGATAGCGGGCATAATAATGAGGCCGCCGAGAATCCACCAGATCACGCCATAGATGAGACCGCCAACCGCGATGTCCGCCAGCGGGTTGTTCATCTTGACATATTCTGTGAAGAGACCCGTGTAAAGCGCGCCAATCACTGCGCTGATGATGATATGCAGGATGAAGCCAATCAGGGCATCAGCCGAAATCATCCCGCCGACCATGTCCGCCATGCCCGGACCCATAAACGCCATGAACACATACCCAGACATAATGCCCGGGATGATACCCTTCATCAATTTGTCGCTGTCCATTTAGATTCCTCCTCTTAAGCACTGCATTACTTCTTTCCGTTGGAAGGGGAATTTGCGCGCAGGTCTCCTTTCTCGGCCGACTACACCGCCAAAGCACTTATGTCTTAGTATAACCCAAATTTGGATTCTGCAACATTTTTTTCGATATGGCTTCTTTTTTCTCGCAGGCTGATGAGATGGCTGGTCGGCAGCGCTGCCAAATCTTCCGCGCCCACATCCCGCAGCACACAGACATCCGCGCCTTTTCTAGCGCGCGCCTGGCATAGCAGGATTGCCGCCTATGTGATACAATTCTATAGGCTAAATGGGGCAGGTATCGCAAGCAGAATCGAGGGCGGGAAGCCGCACAATATGGACGAAACTACGACCAGCGCCAGCGACGAATTTATCGGCAGCATCCGCAGCGTCGCCATCAACGAAGAAATGCGCGGCAGCTACCTCAGCTATGCCATGAGCGTCATCGTAGCGCGCGCCCTGCCCGATGCTCGCGATGGTTTGAAGCCTGTGCACCGCCGCATCTTGTATGCCATGCACGATATGGGATTGCGACCCGGCACTTCGTACAAAAAAAGCGCGCGCCTGGTCGGCGAGGTGATGGGCAAGTATCATCCGCACGGCGACCAGGCGATCTATGATGCCATGGCCCGTTTGGCGCAAGATTTTTCGCTGCGCTATCCATTGGTGGACGGGCAAGGCAACTTCGGCAGCCAGGATGGCGACAAACCCGCCGCCATGCGCTACACCGAAGCGCGCATGGCCAATATCGCCGGCGAGATGTTGACCGATATCAATATGGATACGGTCGAATTCGTCGAGAATTACGACACGACCCAAGACGAACCCAGCGTGCTGCCGGCGCGGTTGCCCAACCTGCTGCTGAATGGCGCCAGCGGGATCGCCGTGGGCATGGCCACCAATATCCCGCCGCACAATCTGCGCGAGCTGGCGGCGGCCATCATCCATCTCATCGACAACTACGACAGCATCGAGACAGTGACTGTCGACGATCTGATGCACTTCGTAAAAGGTCCAGACTTCCCGACCGGCGCTACCATCGTGGTCGGCGACGAACTCAAAGAAGCTTATGCTACTGGCAAGGGGCGGGTAGTCGTTCGTTCCAGCGCTCACTTTGAAGAAGGACCTGGCGATGGCATCAACATCGTCTTTACTTCTATCCCGTATCAGCTGAGCAAATCGACCATCATCGAACGCATCGTCAGCCTGGTGCGCGCTGGCCGCATCGAAGCCATCCGCGACCTGCGCGACGAGTCCGACCGGCAGGGACTGCGCCTGGTTGTCGAGCTGAAGCGACACGCCCAGCCACAGCGCGTGCTGAATCAGCTGTATCGCTATACCCAGCTACAAGGCGTCTTCAGCATCCAGATGCTGGCGCTGGTCGATGGCGAACCGCGCACGCTCAGCCTGAAACGAAGCCTGCGCGTGTATATTGAGCATCGGCGCGATGTCATCGTGCGGCGCTCGCAGTACGACCTGCGGCGGCAACGTGCCCGCGCCCATGTCTTGAGCGGCTTGCTGAAGGCGGTTGCCAATATCGACGCGGTCATCCAAACCATCCGCAGCGCGCCCGATGTAGAAGCAGCCCGCGCCCGCTTGATGGCGAACTTCGCGCTGGACGAAACGCAAGCCAACGCCATCCTCGATATGCAGTTGCGGCGGCTGGCGGCGCTGGAACGTCAAAAGCTGCAAGACGAATATGCAACAGTGCAAGCGCGCATCGCCTATCTGGAAGACTTGCTGGCTTCTCCCCAGAAAGTCTTGCAACTTATTCGCGAAGATATTCAAGAGATCGCCGAGAAGTATGGCGACGAGCGCAATACCGATGTGGTCTATGGCCATATCGACTTTGACGAAGGCGATATGTATCGGCGCGAAAATGTCGTCATCAGTTTGACCGAAAATGGCTATATCAAGCGGGTGGCGGCGCGGCATTATCGTCAACAGCGGCGCGGCGGCAAGGGCATGCGCGGCTTCACATTGAAAGACGACGATAGCTTGTTGGATGTCTTTTTCGCCTACAGTCACGATACCATTCTGTTCTTCAGCGATCGTGGGCGCGTCTATTCATGCATCGCTTACGAGATCGCCGAAACAGCGCGCGAGAAACGTGGCACGCTCATCCAGTCGCTGCTGCCGCTGGAAGGCGCCGAGAAGATCAGCGCCATTTTCGCTTTGCCCGACCAAGCCGATGCTGAACCCGGCTACTTTGTGCTGGCGACAGTTCGCGGCAAAATCAAGCGAGTCGATCAGCGAGAATTCATGGACATCCGCCCCAGCGGCTTAATCGCCATGAGCTTGCTGCCCGGCGATTCGCTGCGCTGGGTCAAGCATACGGAAGGCGACCAGCACATCCTGATAGCCAGCGCGCAAGGAAAATGTATTCGCTTTCACGAGGATGATGTAAGCGCGATGGGACGACAAGCAGCTGGTCCTCGCGGCATCAAACTGGAAGATGGCGATCATGTAGTCAGCATGGATGCCGTGAGCGCCGACGCTACGCATGTGCTGGTGGTAACGCAAAAGGGCAAAGGCAAATTGACGCCGCTGGCCGACTATCCTGTGCAAGGGCGAGGCGGGAAGGGCCGGCTCTCTCAAAAGGTCACCCAGCGCACAGGACCGGTCGTAGCGGTGCGCAGTGTGCGGCCAGGCGACAAATTGATGCTGATGCTAATCACCGAAAAAGGCAAAGTCCTGCGCACGCAGATTACTGAAATCAGCGTGTTCGGGCGCAACACCCAAGGCGTCATCCTGATGAATATAGATGAAGATGACGAGGTGGCTGGCATCGCCATCATGCGCGGCGAAGAAGAACAAACAACTCCGGAACTCGAGGCAGCAGACGCAGAACAGCCAGCCAAGAACAACGGCCAGTTATTATAAAGTTTGCCTGTTGGTCAAGCCCCACGGTCGCCCAGCGGTGCCAGTCTGATGGTGCAGGTGACAGCGACCCCATGCTAAATCAAGCAAGAGCGCGCTTCTCTCTATACAGGCTTGTCCGCAATTCTGCAAAAGAGAAGGTCTGAAGAGCTGCGCGGCAGCAAACCCCCACCCCAAAGTGAGGGAAGGGCTCTATTGCTTACTGCTCAGATTGCTTAGCACCCCTACCCGCCTTGTGGGGGAAAGGGACCGGGGATGGAGGCAGATTACTCGTCGGAAGCTTCGTCTGCGTCTTCTACTTCTTCACCGTCGATTTCGCCTTCTTCGCCTTCCAGGTCTTCTTCGGCGCGCGCGGCGGCGGGCTGTACAATCTTCGCCAGCATCTCGTTGGGGTCATTGTGCACGGTGACATTCTCGCCGAAGGTGAGATCGCGCACCAACACCTCAGAGCCCAATTCGGTCAAATCCGACAGGTCAATGATGATGCGGTCGCGGATATCGCTGGGATAGACTTCCAGAGTCAGCGAACTGCGACCGGTGATGAGGATGCCTTCGCGCGCCACAACCACTGGACTGCGGCCCTCCATGACAATCGGCACTTCCACCGAGATGCGCTGGGTCTGGTCGACAGCCAGGAAGTCGACATGCAGGATATCGCCGCGCACGACATCGCGTTGCACTTCACGAGCCAGCGAAGGATAAACCTCCCCCTCGACTTCGATATCGATCAAGTTGGTGCCGCCAGCCTCCATCAGCATCACTTCGACCGAGCGATAGGGGAATTGTACGCTGAGCGGATCGGTCGAGGGACCATAGAGAATGGCGGGTACAAAGCCGTCGCGCCGCAGCTGACGATTTTTCTTGCCTCGCGCCCCGCGTTTTTGGGCGGCAAGCTGAAAGTCGGACATGGGTTTGGCTCCTGTGCGCGCACAGCGGTTGGCGCGCTGGCTGCTGTTATAGAAAATGCTTCGCGCCCATGCTATTGCCCGGCTGCGCGGGTGTCAATAGGCTTTGACGCGCTGGCACACAAAGTTCGGGGAAAGCCCTAGAAAGCGGGTAACGGGACTCGAACCCGTGACCTACTGCTTGGGAAGCAGTCGCTCTACCGACTGAGCTATACCCGCGCACCGTCTGTAGTTTAGGGTTCGCCCCTACCTTTGTCAAGCCGCGGTGGTATTTTGCACTGGGCGCTCGCATTATGATGCATTGCTTCCTCTCGGTGGACTCGCTGGCAAGTTAGAATTATGCGATTAGCTGGTTATTGATGCCTCAGGGGCTATGCGCAAATAGCGATTGTGCTAGAATGCGCGGCTGCGTTCAGCAACGATTGGCAACCATGATGTCTCTTGCCGGACAACCGGCCAGCGAGCGCAAGCTCAAGATCTTGATGCTGCTTCTCTATTATTACCCGCATTCCACCGGCTTGACGAACTATGTGCGAATGCTGGCAGAGGCGCTGGTGCAGCGCGGTCACGAAGTCACCGTCGTGGCTTCGCAGCATACGAAGGCGCTGCCGCGCGGGGAGTCTATGCTCAATGGCGTGCGCGTTGTGCGTTTGTGGGCGCCGCTGCGCATCAGTCGGGGCTTTATCATGCCCACCTATCCCTGGCAGATTTACCGCCTCATCCGCCAGCACGACATCGTCAACATTCATGTCCCGCTGCTAGAGACGGCGCTGGTTGCTATTCTTTCGGGCTTGGCTGGCGTCAAGCTCATCGCCACACATCACGGCGACTTGATCTTGCCAGCGGGCCGCTTCAATCGTTTTATCACAAGTGTCATGTTCGCTATGTACCAGCAGATGGCGCGGCGAGTCGCCTGTCTGGTCGGTTACAGCGATGATTATGCAGACAACTCGTATTACCTGCGGCCATTTCGTGACAAGGTGCGCAGCATATACCCGCCGGTGCAAATCCCCTTGCCCGACCAGACGAAGACCAGCGAGTGGCGCGCCGCCTGGCAGCACAAAGGCGGACCGGTCATCGGCTTTTCTGGCCGATTCGTGCAAGAAAAACGCCCCGACCTGTTGATCCGCGCGCTGGATGTCATCAACAAACGCCATCCGCACGCGCGCATCATCTTCGCCGGCGAATATGACATCCCCTACGAAGGCACCTGGCAGCGGCACGCAGCCCTGGTCGAACAATACCGATCGCAACTGGTCTTTTTGGGACTCTTGCGCGACCCACGAGAACTGGCGAACTTTTATGCAGCCTGCGATGTGCTGGTGCTGCCCAGCGACAGCGACTGTTTTGCCCTGGTGCAGGTCGAAGCTATGCTGTGCGGCACAGCGGTGGTGATGACAGACATCGCCGGCGGGCGCGTGCCAGTGCAGGTGACAGGCATGGGCTTATTGGCGAAGGCGGGCGATGCCATCTCGATTGGCGAGGCTGTGCTGGCTGTGCTGGCAGACCGGGCCAGCTATACAAAACCGCGGGAAGAGATCGCGCAGATTTTTTCATTTGACAGGACCCTGCAAAGCTATGAAGAATTGTTCCTGCAGCACGCGCGCAAATGACCGCGCAAATGACCACGCAATTGATAGGGAATAGCAAGAATTGGTCGCTACAATAGACGAAAACCATACCAGCCCAGGCGACCATAGCGAAGCACAACTTGCTAGTCGCGACGCGGCGAGCCCGGGCCGGCGACAAAAGGTCTCTCGCAGAGGATGCCCCGTTGAACAGTGGACAAGATAGACAAGTGACTGACGACCCGGCTCGACCTGAAAACCCTGAATCCACAGCGGATGCCAGCTGGGAAGCCTCCTTGCAAGAATTGACCGTTGCCCAGCTTCTCGGCTTGTTGATCAGAAAACCACTGGCAACCAGGCGGCGCATCCAGCGCACAGCCGCGTCTATACCCCAGCAAATGGAGCCGGCGTCGCCTGAGCCGCTGATGGCGCAAAGTGCGGGCAGGCAGGGCAGCTGGCAACTGGCAAGCGGGCGGCTGTTGCAGGGCAGGCATTTGCAGCTGATTCTGTATTTGGCGGCCGTTTTGTTTGCCTATATCGGCAGTGTCTATGGGCGTGGCACGCCAGAGATCTCGCGTATCAATTACTATTCGATGCAAGTTGCGGCACCCTATCTGTGGGCGGGCTTCTTGCTGTGGCTGCTGGCGGAAGTTGTTGGTCATTGGCAGCCATTGCGCGCTGGCTGGCGCAGGCTGGACGAGCTCGATCGCTGGCGCTGGCTGGCGCGCCTGGTCCCTGCGCTAATTTGCCTCAGCGGCGTCTTTGTGCTGGCGACTTCTCTGAGCGCGCCACTTGACCAATCTGTAGAACTGGCGGCTAACGGTCTCCTGCGCTTTGCCAGCGGCGGAATGGTCTGGTTGGGCATCAATCTGAGCTTTCGGTGGCTTCGCCAACGCCAGCAGCCGCAGCCAAATTCAAATGCGTCGGCAACAGAAACACCAGCCCTGGCTTGCAAGCGGCCGCCGTTGCGCCCCCCAATTTGGCGCGAAATCAGCCCCTTGCGGGTCTTGATGATCGTGATCGCCTGCCTGTGCAGCCTGCATGTGTGGGAGAACTCGACCGGCAACTTCATACCGCTGGACACGATCAAAGTGTGGTTTGGCGCTTCGTTGCTGTGGTGCTTCTGCTTTGCGCCGCTGCGCTGGAATGTCTTTGATTGGGCGACGAATGCCATCGACCATTGGCGGCGCATCCGCTGGCGCAGGTATCGAGGCGCGATTATCGGCTTCGTCTTGTTACTCATCCTCGGTTTCAGCTTCCGCTATGACAGGCTGGGCGAATACCCGCGCTATATGTATGGCGACCTGGTCGAGAAAATCCAGGATGCGCACAAAATCTATTACCATGATGATTATCGCATCTTTATGCAAAATATCGGTGGCCGCGAGCCGCTGCATTTTTACCTGCTGTCTATCATGGCCAGCCAGGAAGGCATGAACTTCGACCACTTCGCGCTCAAGCACATGTCGGCGTTGTGGACGCTTTTGGCGATGCCGCTGATGTTTTGGATGACAGTGGAAATCTTCTCTGGCTTGCAGCGCGATCGAAAATGGTCGCTACTCGTTGGCTTGGCCATGCTGGGCTTGGTGGCAGGCAGTTTTTGGCATGTGGTGCTGGGCAGGCAGGGCATGCGCATCAACACAACGTCGTTTTGGGTGCCCGCCATCATGATATTTTTTGTGCGAGCGCTGCGCAACAACCGCCGTTCCGATTATATTGTGGCTGGATTGCTGCTCGGCTATGGCTTGATTAGCTATCAAGCCATGCGCATGTTGCCCGCTTCCCTCGTGGTCGGCGTGTGCATCGCCTTGTTGATGCGCCGCTTTTCATGGCGGACGCGCGCCAGCTATTTGCTGAATCTGGCTGTGCTGGCCGGCATCGCTTTCACTGTCTTTATGCCGATTTTGCGCTATTGGACAGAATATCCAGAAGATTATATGCGGCGCACCAGCACGCGCATGTTTGGCGATATACCCGTTTCTGAAGACGAACGCACAACATTCTTGCTGGAAAGCGGCGCCCGTTTTTTGAAGAACTGGCACGACCAATTCTTGATGTATCACTACAATGGCGAGCAGACCTTCATCACCAGCGCGCCCGACAAACCGGCTATGGACCCCATCTCAGCCGCCTTTATGTTATTGGGCGTGGCCGCCTGGCTGGTGCTGATGATAAAGAAGCGCGACCCGTTTGTTTGGTATGCGCCGGCATTTTTGATTTTGGCGCATCTGTCATCGGCGCTGGCTTTGTCATTCCCGATCGAAGTGCCGAGCTTTTCCCGCGCCAGCGCAGCCATCACGCCGAGTTATCTCATCGCCGCGCTGCCTCTGGCTTTGGTCTGCCGCCAGCTATTTCGCTGCCTGCCGAAGCTGCTCGGGTTGCTGGCGGGCATCGGCTTCGGGGCGCTGGTGATTCTGGCTTCCAACGAATTCAATGCCGACTACTACTTCGGCTATTTCACCGACAACTTCAACGCCTCGTCGCATCCCTATGTCGAAGCTGGCACAGTGCTGCGCGGATTTGTGGATAGCGATGGCGGCTTTGGCAATGCTTTTGTCGTGGCGATTCCCCATTGGCTGGATCATCGGGCGGTTGGCATCGAGGCGGGCGTCATGTACTTCGACAATGGGGCTTTCATTGACGACATCCCCTGGCTAATCCGCCGCAACGCCCACAGCCCAACCCGCTGGCCCCTTGATGCTCAACGTGATCTGCTCTTCTTCTATGCCAACAGCGACCTGACAACGCCGCTCGTGCTGGAAGAGTGGTTTCCGCAAGGCAGGAGCTTGTTCATCGAAGCGCAGCAGCCCAACCGCGGCTTCTATGTCTACCGCGTGCCGGCTTTGGGGCAACAGGGCTTGCAAAACTTCATTGATCAATTCGCACCATGACGCCGGCAGCAGCGCATAACGAAAACCAGGCGGCGCGGCTTATGCCGTTGCGACGCGCGCTTTCGAGCCGTGGCCGCATCATCAACCTGCTGCTGGCGCTGGTGTTGGTCTATGGCCTGGGCCTGCGCCTGGTCGGGCAAAATTGGGATGACTATTCGCACACGCATCCCGACGAGATGTTCCTGACCCTGTTGTCTCTGCCACACTTCGGCGGCGTCAACAATTTTACGCCGGACGAAGTCAATTTCCCTCGCCAGCAGATCATCGCCCATGCCCAGGGACCTGCTGTCCAAACACAGCAAGACATTGTTGGCGCAGCTTCATTGCGGCTGGGCGCGGTCGCGGGCACATTCTCGGCTGAAGCGGCGCATTGGCTGGCCAATGACAAATCGGTCGCCAGCTACCAGGATATGACAGCCGCTCAACATGCGCTGCGCTCGCGGCAGGTGGATGTCTTGCTGGCGCGAGCCACAACGCCCCTGCTGCACGTTGAACTCGTGCAGCGCGGTGCCATCGAGTCGACCAACTTGCAAGAGCTGTATTGCCGATACCATAACCCGGCCAGCGCTGGGGTCGGCGGCTATTTTGATACGCGCTGTTCGCCACTGAACCCGCACAATGCCACGCAGTCCTTCTTTGTATATGGGACTTTGCCAATCTTTTTGGCGCACTTTGGCAGCGAGATCTTGCGCGCGGGCACAGAAGCCGGCTGGCCATTTTTTGACTTTTTGGCGCCGCATCTGGTTTGGCGCGGCATCAGCATGGTCTTTGACAGTTTGTCGATCCTGGTTGTTTTTCTGTTGGGTCGGCGCGCTCACGATCAGCGGGTGGGCTTGCTGGCGGCGCTCTTCTATGCGTCGTCTCCGCTGGCGATCCAGTTGGCGCACTTTGGCACGGTCAATGCTATCGCCTGTTTTTGGGTTGGTCTGGCGCTCTATTTCGCGGTTGGCGTCCAACAACAGGGCCGGCACGGTGCCTACTGGTGGTTTGGCATCGCTTGTGGCGCGGCGGTGGCCAGCCGCATCAACCTGGCGCCGCTGGCTGGCATCATCGTGCTGGCGGCTGCTGTACAGCTGCTGCCCGCGCTCAGCTTCCAGCCGGGCAACAAACTGCGCCGGCAGCTCGTCTGGCACACTGTCGCCGGCTTGTTGCTGGCGGGTTTCGGCGCATTCCTGGCTTTTCGCGTCTTGAATCCATACGCCTTTGCAGGCCCTGGCTTTCTGAATATCTTGCCAAATGACCGCTGGCTGGAGAATATGGAGCGCGTCAGCGTCACCGTATCCAGTCCCCAAGAATTCCCTCCCAACTGGCAGTGGCTGGCGAAGTCTTCGCTCGTGCATCCAGCCAAGGACATGCTGTTTTGGGGCATGGGCATCACATTCGGCGTTCTGGGCTGGTTTGGCTGGGGCTGGTCGGCGCTGCGGCTGCTCAGGTTGGGCGCGGGTTCTACCCGTCAACTGCTGCTGCTGGTCTGGGTGGGCGGCTACACGATCTGGATGGCGCGGCTCTTCGCCATGACGATCCGCTATTACCTGCCGCTCTATGGCGCGCTGGCTGTGTTGGCTGGCTGGTGCCTGGTCGAATTGTGGCGACGATCGCAGTCATCCGAGCGAAGTTCGCCCATCGCGGCCGGTCTGCTGGCCTTTTTTGGCGCGTCCTTCGCCGCTGTTGGCACCGCGCATGCGCAGGGAGTGGCTGCCGACGCCACCGCCATCACGGCGATTGGCTTGGGACTGGCTTTGCTGGTTGCTGGCATCGTGCCCAGTTTCCGCCGCGGGCGCGTCATTGTGCTGGGCGGCTTCGCACTGGGGTTCGCCTTGATTTGGGGATTGATGAGCGCGGGCAGATACCAGCATCAGACGACGCTCGTGCAGGGTTCGCGCTATCTGTTTGAGCAGGTGCCAGGCGACTTTGCCATCCGCATAGATGGCGCAGACAGCCGTGCCCCCTTGATCAATATCGCCTTTCACAACAGCGGCCTGCCCCTGCCCGGCTTTGAAAACGCGCCGTATCTGGGCACGAACCTTTATCCAGAGACCGAAGCCAGACGTCAGGCTTTCGTTGCGCCAGCCAGCGGCATGATATCTTCGGTGCATGCGCCGCACCTCTTCGACCCGCACGATGATGCAGAGCCAGAACACCTCGTCATCCGCGTGTACGAGGCAGACGGCGCAACAGTCTTGGCAGAAGCGACCTTGTACGCGAATTTGCCGCGCGATAAACATGCCCTGGGCGCGGCCTATGACATCCCCTTTGCGAACCCGGCGGAAGTCAGCGCAGGCGCTACCTATACATTTGAAGTGGAGATTTTGCCGGGCAGCGGCGATGTCGTTGGTTCGGGCTCGGTGGTGCTGGTAGAAGGCACTTGGGACAACCGTCTCACCGGCATCCATACCTGCGATTTGCCCAGGGGGATGAGCCTGGCGGACGATTTGCCAGCCGGCAGCTTCCGCCCACGCGACTGCCGCGGCACGCAAGCCTGGTACGGTCTGGTCAACTCAATCGACCAGATCATGTCGTATCCGGTCGATGACCAGGTCAAGCGGGATGACATCCTGCGCAGCCTCGAGCTGGGCGACTACCTCACCATCGCCAGCAACCGATTTTACGATCATCTGCGGCGCAACTTGAAGCGCTGGCCGCTGTCGACGCTCTATTATGAGAAGCTGTTTGCCGGCGAGCTGGGCTATGAGCTCGAACTCACGATAGACGAGCCATTTGAATGGGGTCCCTGGCGCGTTTCCGACCAGCATCTGCCGACCTACGATTCGCCCGTGTGGCTGGACGAGCTGGAAGCCGACGAAGCCTATCATGTTTATGATCATCCGGCCGTCTTCATCTTTCGCAAGACCGACGAGTATTCGCAGCAACGGGTCGAAGCCATATTCAGCCAGGTATCGCTGCTCCAGTATCAGGAATTGCGAGCGGATGACGAAGTGGCGCAAGACCTGGGCGTGTTCTACTGGAATCTGGAAGAAGCCGAGCAAGCTCCGACCGCGCTGATGTTCCCGCCAGAAGAACTCGCGACGCAAACGGCGGGCGGGACCTGGTCGGAGCGCTTCTTTCGCGACAGCATCGCCAACAGCAATCAGGTCGTCGGCGTCATCGCCTGGTACGCGGCGATCTTCCTCATCGGCGCGCTGGTTTTTCCGCTGGTTTACAGCATCTTGCCCAATTTGGCAGATGGCGGCTATGGCGTCTGCAAGCTGGTGGGCATGCTGCTGCTTGCCTGGCTGGCCTGGGCGGTTTCCAGCTTGAAGATTCCGCTGTGGTCGCAGGCTGGCCTGGTCTTGTCGCTGCTGCTGGTGGCTTTGCTCAGCGCCCTGGTTGGTTATCGCAATCGCCGCCGGCTGTTGGACTTTCTGCGCGAACATTGGCGGCGGCTGGCCTGGATGGAGCTGCTTGCGATCGCGGCCTTTCTGCTGATGATCGGCATTCGACTGACCAACCCAGATTTGTGGCATCCCTACAAAGGCGGCGAGAAACCCATGGACTTCGCCTTGTTGAATGGCGTGCTGCGCAGTACGACCTTCCCGCCAATTGATCCCTGGTTCGCGGGCGGTTTCATCAATTATTACTACTTCGGATATGTGCTGGTGGGCGCGCCGGCGCTGCTGTTGGGGATTGTGCCCGCCTTCGCCTACAATTTGATGATCCCCACGATCTTCAGCCTGACAGGGTTGGGCGCATTTTCTGTTGCGTTCAATATCACCGCTCGCCTGCGCAGACAGGCTGGCGAAGGCAGCGCAAAACACAGCCGCTCTTGTGGCAGCGCCTGGCTGGCGGGCGCGATGGCGCTGCTAATGTGCGTCGTGCTGGGCAACCTGGATACCGTGCGCGTGCTGGGGCATGGTTTTGCCCGGCTGGGCGGCTATAGCATCCCCGAGGGCTTGGAACCATTCCTGGTTGACGAATACCTGGCGGCGAACGACTTCGCCATCTCTGCACAAACGCGCCAGGAGTTGGCAGAACGCGCGGCTGCGGCATCGATGGTCGATTCGCTGCGTTACGAACTCGACAATTCTGCGCAGTTGACAGGCAGCATCGTCCGCGGACTGGGTCGGGCGCTGGCCGGCGAGCAGTTGCCGATCGGCAGTGACCGCTGGTATTGGGGTCCTTCGCGCATATTGGCCGAGACGCCTGGCGTGCGGGGTGGCGCGATCACCGAGATGCCCTTCTTTACTTTTGTGTATGGCGATCTGCACGCGCACATGATCAATATGCCATCGATATTGCTGGCGGCGCTCTGCCTGTTCAGCGAGCTGGTCCAGATCGGGCGCGAGCGACGGAGCCCGCTGGAGCGGTGGCTGGCGCTGGCGCTTCTGGCGCTGACAGTCGGCTTGATGCAGGCGACCAACACCTGGGATTTTCCGGCCATGTTGCTTTTTGCGCTGGTGGGTTTGGCTTATGCCTGGCACTTGCGCTGGCGGTGCGCATTCGTGCCCGTGCCCGATGCGCGCTTCTATGCAAGGTTGCTCGGTTTCGCGGCTTTGCTTGTCGCGTTGCTTTCGGCCATCGCCGCCAACAATGTTGACTCCTGGTTCGGTTCGTCGCGCCTATTTGCCGAAGTCGCCCTGGCTGCGCGGACGGCGCTGTTGTTGGGTATGGGGCTGGTGATTGGCTGGCTCGGCCTGCGCCACTGGCTGACGCGGGCATCGGCGCTGGATTTGGTGGCGACTTTGGGTGGCTTTGCGCTGTTGTGCTGGGCATTTGCCCTGCCCTACACCTCGTGGTATGCGGCGAGCTATGGCAGCATTGAGCTTTGGCAAGGTGGCAAGACGCCGCTTTGGGCTTACCTGGATATCCACGGCTTATTCTTGTTTCTGCTGGTTTCGCTGCTGGTTTGGGATACGGCGCACTGGCTGCGAACGACGCGCGTGCATCGCTTGCAAGCCAACTGGCGGCGGCTGCGCTGGGCATTGGCTGGCAGCGCGGCGCTTCTGCTGCTGGCTGTGGCGTTGACCTTGGCGCATGTGCAAGTTGCGCTGATTGTGCTGCCACTCGTGTGCTGGATCACCTGGCTTTTCTTCCGTTCTGGGCAGTCGCTGGCGCTGCGCTTTGCACTGGTGTTGGCTGGTTTGGCGCTGGTCTTGACGCTGGGCGTGGAGATCATCGTCATCGGCGGCGATATCGGCCGGCAGAACACTGTGTTCAAGTTCTACATCCAGGCCTGGCTGCTGCTGAGCGTTGTCGGCGGCGTGGCCTTCGCGTGTTTGTGGCAGTCCCGCGCAGCATTCAGCCCTAGATTGCGCTGGCTGTGGACCGTGCCCTGCCTGGGGCTTTTTGTCGTGGCCGGGCTGTTTCCGATTATGGCGACGCGGGGCCGTTCTTTTGACAGGATGGCGCCCGACAGCCCCTTGACGCTCAATGGCCTCGATTACATGCGGCAGGCGCAGCACTTCCAATTCGCAGAAGCGGGAAGCCCGCCCACGGCGATCCCGTTGCGCACCGATCTGGCGCTAATCCGCTGGCTGCAAGAGCATGTCGATGGCTCGCCAGTCATCATGGAAGGTCGCCACTTCCCCAGTGAATATCAGTACAACGGGCGCATATCCATTGCGACGGGATTGCCGTCTGTGCTGGGCTGGAACTTTCATCAGCGGCAGCAGCGCACGCTCTTCCCCATGCACCAGATGATCAACCAGCGCGATGCGAATATCCGCCAGTTTTATCAGACCGGCAGCATCGATATCGCTGTCGATCTGCTGCATCTGTACGCCGTCAAGTATATTATCGTCAGTGATTATGAAGCGGCGAATGCCACGCTCGAAGGCTTGGCGAAGTTCCAGCGCATGGTAGAGCGCGGTCTGCTGGAGCTTGCCTTTGCCGTGGATGGCGGCGCAATTTACACAGTGCAAGAGGACGCCCTGCTCGATTATCTGATAGGCAATAACCGATGATGTTGGTCATCGATTGGCTGTCGGGCGAAGTCCAGTATTTGCTGGGCTGGTGGCTGTGGATTGCGTTGGCCGGCGCGGCGGTGCTGCCCTTGTGCTGGCGGCTGCTGGGGGGATTGCCCGACCGTGGCTATACATTGGCGCGCGCCATTGGCCTGCTGCTGGTGGCGTCGCTGTATTGGCTGCTGGGCAGTTATGGATTTCTGGATAACTCGGCGGGCAGCCTGGTATTTTGCTGGCTGTTGATCTTGGCGGGCTCGAGCCTGTGTTGCTGGATGCTGCCGGGCGGCTTCTCTATCCGCGCGTGGTGGCGCGAAAATATGGCGCTGGTCGTGACGAGTGAATTGATCTTCGCTGCATTATTCTTCGCCTGGGCGCTCTTCCGCGCTTTTCAACCAGAGCTGTACACAACCGAAAAACCCATGGAGCTGGCCTTCATCAGCGCCAGCCAACGCAGCCCGAGCTTTCCCCCCGCCGATCCCTGGATGTCGGGATACGCGATTAGCTATTATTATCTGGGTTATGTGATATCCGCGGGGCTGGTTCTTCTCAGCGGCTTGAGCAGCACAATCGCCTTCACCTTGACAAATGCCATGTTGGTCGCGCTAACCGGGTGTTGCGCCTTTGGCGTGGCTTACAATCTTGTCCGCTCGCGTGGGCGGCAGGCGGCAGTTTCTGGCAGCGCGTTGATCGCCGGCGGCCTGGCTGTGGTGATGTTGACTCTGATGGGCAACTTTCAGTTCTTGTTGATTGAAGCGCCGTATCAATCACGCGCGGCGCCTACGGAATACTTTGAATTTTGGGGAATCCAACAACGGGCCGATTTACCAGCCAGCCCGGACAACACAATCGATGCCCGGCTGAACCTGGACACCAGCGCTTGGTCGCATTGGTGGTGGTTTCATGCCAGCCGCGTGCTGAGCGACTATAGCCTGGATGGCGCACTGACTGGAATCCAGCCGATAGACGAATTCCCGGCTTTCAGTTTCGTGCTGGCCGACAACCATCCGCATGTGCTGGCGCTGCCTTTTGTGGTTGCCGCCATTGGTTTGATGCTGAACTTGCTGCTGCTGCGCAGGCCTCCCAATGGTTGGGAGATCGGTCTATATGGCGTGGCGCTGGGCGGTCTCGCATTTCTGAATGCCTGGGATGGTCCGATTTATCTGTGTGGCATGGTCGGTGTCGAGGCGCTGCGCCGCTTGATGACCAGCGAACGCGGCCGGCTGGAGGGCTATGATTGGCTGGGGCTGGCCGGATTCGCTGTGAAGCTGGCAGCAGTCGCTGGCCTGGCCTACCTGCCCTACTTCGTGGGGTTTCGCTCGCAGGCTGGCGGCATCTTGCCCAACCTGGTCTATCCAAGCTATTTTCCGCGTTTCTTCATCATGTTTGGTCCTTTCATCATCATCCTGGCGGCTTACTTGCTGGTCGAAAGCTGGCGCGGCAGAGCGACTCCCCGCTTCAACTGGCGGCTCGGCTGGCGGGTGGGCTCTGCGGTCTTGGGCATCGGCGCGGGATTGTTGATCGTAGCTGCTTTGGCGCAAGCGCACGCGTATCCGCAGCTGCTTTTCCCCGGCGTCGGCTCGGCAGCGGCGCAAACCGGCTCTGAATGGCTGGGAATGGTCCTGGAACGACGGCTTTCGCATAGCCTGGTTGCGATTTTGCTGCTGCTGGGCATGGCGCTGGTCGTGGCGCGGCTCTTCCCCGCCCGCTATAACCCGCGCCGCGATGAGTTCTTGGCGGTCCGCTGGATAACCTATCCGCCGGCGACCGGTTTTTCCCTGCTGTTGATTGCCATGGGTTTGGCGCTCGCCTGCTTCGTTGAATTTTTTTATCTGCGCGACAACTTTGGCGCACGGATCAATACGGTCTTTAAATTCTATTATCAAGCCTGGGCGCTTTGGAGCATCGCTTGCGCCTATGCCCTGTTCAGCATGACAATTGAGCGCCAGCAACCGGTTCCGCACACGTTGCTTCGCCTGGGGATTGCTGGGGTAGCCACGGCCAGTGTCATCGCCGGCGCTGCCTATACGTTTGCCGCCGTATATCACCGCGCCTGGATCGAAACGGGTCGGCAGCATGCACAGGTTGCAGCGCGCTACACGGCTCCACCTGGCTGGGACGACAGCATTCGCCAGATCGCGGCGGGCCAAAGGGTGTCGAGCGGCTCGCAACTTTTTTCGCGCGCCGGCAACCAATCGGAAGACAGCGCAGACAAGGTCATTTCGCTGCATGATGGCCTGGCGCTGCTGGACGGCGATGCAGTGATTGTGCAAAAGCCGCTCTCTTTGCAGGGCGATCTGGGCGGATTGCACCGAGACGATCTGGCTGTCATCGCTTGTTTGAGCGAGCTGGTCGGGCGCGATGAAGCTGTCGTGGCCGAAGCGGTGCAAAATGCCTATGACATCCGCTATGGACGCGTCGGCACGCTGGCGGGCATCCCCACTGTGCTGGGCTGGGAAAATCACGAACAACAATGGCGCGGCAATACCTATCCTGCCATCGCTGGCACTCGGCGAGACGACCTGCACCAACTCTACACGGCACCCGACATCGCGACGGTCGAAGACAGCATAGCGCGGCAGGGCATCACGCATATACTCTATGGACAGACGGAACGATCGCAATATGGCAGCCTGGCTGAAGAGATCCTGCAAGCGCGCCTGCCAGTTGTTTGCGAATCTGGGCAATCGCGCGTGTACGCAACAGCGCTTTCATCATCATGAGCGGGGGCTGGGGCAACTTGACAGCGGCATCGGGACTGGATGACTTGCAGGCGGCATCTGCGCAGGCGGATGACAGGCCAGCCCGCCAGAACATTGCTGCCGAGTGGCTGGCCTACCTGTGCCTGGCGCTATTGGCGCTGCTGTTGCGCGTCGCCGAGCTGGACACTGTGCCGCTGGGCGATGCCGAGGTTGGCACCGCGCTGCACGCCTGGCACAGCATAGAAGACGATGCGCCGGGCAAGGTCCGCCCCGCCAGCAGCCCGCTAACATATATCAGCCAACTTCTCACATTCAGCCTGCTCGGCGCGAACGAGTTCAGCGCGCGCATCGTGCCCATGCTGGCCGGCTTTGCCCTGACCTTGACTCCCCTGCTCTTCCGCGACCATTTGGGCCGCACGCGGACATTCGTTTGGTCTGGCTTGCTTTCTTTGCTGGCCATTCCAATCGCCTCTGCCCGCATCGCCGATGGCAACAGTTTTATGCTCTTGTTTGCGCTGCTGGCTGTTTGGATGGTGCGCCGCTATTGGTATTCGCAGCGATTGTCAGACGCGCGCTGGGCTTTCCTGTTGGTACCGTTGATGACCTTGCTGTCCAGTCCGTCGGGCATTCCCCTGCTGGTTATCATGCTGGTGGCGGGCTGGTTGGCGGTATGGCGGACGGCGATCAGCGCTCCCCAACGGCTCGACTTGCCCGGCGATGATATCCTGCAGCTAGCCATGCGCCGGCTGCGCGCCTTCCCGCTGGGGCAGACCGCATTTGTGCCATTGGCCGCGGTTGGCTTGGTGGCGACTGGCTTCATGTTGAACCCCGCCGGGCTGCGCACTGTCAGCCAGTTGATCGCCACTGCGCTGGCTGGCTTCTCGCAGGGCAGTGGGCTCGACGACACAAGATTGGGGCTTGCGGCGCTGCTCGCCTATGAACCGCTGTTGATCGTCTTTGCCCTGGGCGGCGCCTGGTTGCTGTGGCGGCAGGGCGCTGTGACTTACCTCGACCGCTTCGCCGCGGCCTGGGCGCTGGTTGGCGCGCTGGCTTTTCTGCTCTATCCTGGCGCCGGACCCGCCGATGCCATGTGGGTCGTGCTGCCGCTGACTTTGCTGGCCAGTTATGGCATCGCCCAACTGATGGTCGACAGGCGCGTGGTCATCTTGTGGGAGCTTGGCGATGACGCGGAGCGCGACGCCCGCGAACAGGACGGTTCTGAACTGTATAGCACCGCCTATTGGTGGGTGAAGTGGTTGATCGGCGCGGTCGTATTGACTTTGCTGCTGATTATGTCTGTGCAATTTATGCAAACGGCGCGGCTGATGCTGGAGCTGCCAGCAGACGCAGGCTTGGTCCAGGCGCTGGGATTGCTGGCCGACGCCAGTTTGTTACGGTTGCTGCATTCGCTGGGCATGCTGCTGCTGACATCGATTGTGCTGGTCGCGGTCTGTCTGCTGCTGGCGAATTACTGGGGAGCGGCGACCTGTTTGCAGGGTATCGGCTTGGGCTTTCTCTGCTTGATGCTGCTGTCCGGGCTGGGCGGTGGCTGGGGGATTGCGGCGGCTGACACGCATGTGCCCGATGGAATCTGGCGTCAAAGGGCGATCAGCCACGATGTCAAGCTGCTGCAAAGCACCTTGCACGAGCTGTCTGAGCGGCAAACTGGCGGCTTCCCTCTGCTAAAATTGACCGTCGTCGAAGACCATCAACACGGCATCAGCAGCGAAGGCATGCTCGCCTGGCTGCTGCGAGATTATGTCAATGCGCAATTTGTTCCCAGCGCCTTGCAAGCCGCCGGCGCGCCCATCGTGTTGATGGATGATGACGCGCAGCCAGCGCAGTTGGGCGGCGCTTATGTCGGGCAGCGCTTCTTGCTCAAGCGCAACTGGTCGTGGACAGCGCAAAGTGCCTGGGATATGCCCGCCTGGTGGACGCAGACACGCCGCCGGCCCGCCAGCGACTTGGCTGAAGACGCGCTCATCGTCTGGCTGCGGCAGGATGTATATGATGGCGTGTCGCCGCAAGCAGCGAATTCCTGGATAAACTGAGGAAAATGCCGTGGCGATGTGTAGATATATAAGTGCCAGCCCAGCAGCCATCCAGAGGCGTCGACTATGACCATTAGCCGCGCACAAGGTAATGCCGAGATTGACGCGACAATCGCGCGTGCCCTGCATGGCGATCAACATGCCTATGCCGCGCTCTACGACCAGTTCGCAGCGGGTTTGTATCGGCTGTGCTATAGCTTGTTGATGAATGAACAAGATGCCGAAGACATCTTGCAAGAGTCGTTTTTGTACGCGTTCAAAAATCTGCATCGCTACGATGCGCGCAAGTCGGCGCTGAAGACCTGGCTGTATACCATCGCTGTCAGCCGCTGCCGCAATACCTATCGGCGCAAACGTTTTCTGACCGTCGACATATCGCAATGGTTCGGCGCAGAACTAAAAGCGCCGCCAGCCGAAGCGCCCGAAGCTGCTGTCATCCGCCGCGACGCCAGCGACTCGATCACACGCGCGTTGGGTGATTTGTCGCCACGATTGCGCGAAGCGATCGTGCTGCGCTATGGACAAGGCATGACTTATCGCGAAATCGCCGAGGTCATGGGTTGTCCGCAGAAAACCGCCGAAAGCCGCGTGCGCCTGGGGCATCAACGTTTGCGCCAGTCGCTGCAGACAGTTGGCTTGGGCTTGCTCGAAGAAATGCTGCGTGTACATTGAGGCAGCCGAAACTATGCTGATTCGTTTCAAATACCAGTATTGCAAAGTTCACATGGCGCGTTTTGTCGCCGGCGATCTTTCCGATGCTGCGCGGCGGAGAATCGCCCGTTACATTGACGAGTGCCCGGATTGTTACCGCGAATATAGGCGTCACCGCGCCTTCGACCACAATTTGTCTCGCCAACTGCCGACGCTGGGACGCCCCAGCCGGCAACAACTGGACGGCATGTGGCTGGCGCTGCAAGGCGAACTGGTCGCGCCGGCCAAGCCAATCAAGACCCTGGGCGACTTTGCCCGCCGCAGCAGCCTGCACTTCAGTTATGGTCTGGCTGCTGTGGCCATCTGCCTGGCGGTGCTGCTGCCGATCGCGCTGGGCTACCAGGCAGCGCTCGCCACTGCCGAGCTGCGCCCTGCGCCGCAGGTGGTCTCTCGCGCGCGCATCCCGACTTCTGGCCATTTCAATCGCCCGGCCGTGAGCATCGCGACTCCGCCACGCGCCAACGCCAGCTATCCGCAGTTGCAAAATACGCCCGAGCCACGTTGATGCGCGCCCGGCCAGCTATGGCAATTCCGTTTCTTTCCCGCAGGTCTATGCCCAGATGATTACGACATCCAATCAAATCGAAGACAACGCGCTCAGCCGACTTTTGAGCCTGCGCCTGACCGCCAACTGGTATCTCATCGCAACGGTCCTCATTTTCTTGCTGGCTGTGTTCAGCCGCTTTCACCTGCTGGGCGAGCGCGTCATGAGCCACGACGAGAGCCTGCACACGCGCTATTCCTACAACTTGTACAACGAAGGCAACTTCGCGCATACGCCGCTGATGCACGGTCCAGTGCTCTTCCATGCCACGGCCCTGTCCTTCTACTTCTTCGGCGACAGCGACTTTAGCGGGCGCCTGTATACTGCCGCGCTGGGCGTCATGCTGGTGATGTTCCCCCTGCTGTGGCGGCGCTGGCTGGGCCGGTGGGGCGCGCTGCTGGCTTCGCTGATGATATTGATCTCGCCATTGCTGCTCTATTACAACCGCTACATCCGCCATGATACGCCATCCATTTTGTTCGGCATGATCATGGCCTATTGCATCCTGCAATATCTGGATGGCGAGTCACGGTTTCGGCGGCGCGCCTATTGGCTCTATCTCTTCGCCGCGGCGATGATTTTGAACCTGGGGTCAAAAGAAACCGCCTTCATTTACCTGGCCATTTTCGGCAGCTTCTTGACGATCTTTTTCCTGGTTCGGCTGGCGCAGGCGCGCTGGAGCTTGCGCGGCAAACCCCTGTTTCAACAGATTATGCTGGGCATCTTGCTGGGCGGGATGATGACCCTGGGCATGTATATTGTCGTCGACATCATCCCGGCGCAAATTATCCCGGGCCGCGGCACGAGCTGGGACGCATTGAGCGACTTGCAGCGGTCAACTTTTGCCAGTTGGATGGCGCTGGCGATAATCAGCGGCGGCTTTGTATTGACGACAACCGCACTCTACGCATTCCGCAATTCGATGAAGCGCATTCCCTGGCGCGAACTGGGCTTCATTTTCTTCATCGCGCTGCTGACTGCTGGCGGGCTACTCTTTATCGAGGAGCTTTCGCACGGGTTGGCATCCAGCATCGCCACCGACTCGGAGGCAGCAGACGCAGCCATTATGCCAATCAGCTGGCTGCCACCCCTGGCGCTTTGGGCGATTCTGCTTGGCGTCAGCGCGATCTTGCTGCGCGACCGGCGGCGAAACCGGAACGCCGAGTCGGAAGCTGGCGATTCCCCTGGCGGCATCTGGGGCTACTTGCAGCAATTCCCAGAAGTCGATTTTCTCGTGCTCATGATCACCTTGATATTGCCTTGGACGACTGCCCTGTTCACGCGCATGATGGGCGGTTCTGCCGAGGCTTTCGCTGCGCTCGCCGTAGCGCTGCCAGAGGGCATCAACAGCCTGATGTCGGCCGTGCCTGGCGTTGGCGGCGGCAGCGGGCAATTCCTGGCTGGCGCATCTGTCTTCTTGCCACTGGCGCTGCTGTCACTGGTCATCGGCTTGGCCTGGAATACGAAGCGCTGGCTGGTATCCGCCACGATATTCCATGTGATTTTCGCCATCTTTTTCACCAGCGTCTTCACGAATATCGCTGGCTTGGGCACTGGCATGATCTATAGCCTGGGCTATTGGCTGGAGCAGCAGGGGGTGCGCCGCGGCAGCCAGCCACAATACTATTATCTACTGATCATTCTGCCGACTTACGCTTTCCTGCCCATCATCGGCTCGGTCAGCGCCATGTTCGCGGGGGTAACCTGCTATTGGAAAGCGCGCCGCCAGCAACTAATCGAGCAGGAAGAGTTACAGCTGCTTGAAGCGGAATTGGCAGAACAAGATGTGAAGAAAGAACCGGCAGCGCGGTTTGTTCGCGAAGCAGCCACCGACACCGGCAAGCTAAAGCGCTTGTCTTTTGTGCTGCTGCTGGCCTGGTGGGCGATATTGAATCTGGTCGGATATTCGCTGGCTGGCGAAAAGATGCCCTGGCTGGGCACGCACATGACTTTGCCGCTGATCTTGATTAGCGCCTGGTACTTCGGCGGCGTGATAGCGCGCATCGACCAGCGCAAATTGTGGAGTCGTGGCTGGCTGGCGCTGCTGGCGATGCCGGTCTTCGTCATCGCTGCAACCCAGGTTGTGGGCGCCTATGTCGTTGGCGACCCGCCTTTCATGGGCTTGGCGTTGCACCAACTGGAGCGCAGCTATCAATGGCTGGCTGCGCTGCTGGCGGCGGTCGGCAGTGGCGCTTTGCTGGCACGGTGGGCGCGTGAACTGGGCTGGTTGCACTTGCGGCGTTTGTGCGCGCTCACGATTTTTGCGCTGTTGTGCGCCTTGACTGCTCGCGCGGCCTGGATGGCCTCATTCATCAATTATGACCTGCCGACCGAATTGCTGGTATATGCCCATTCTGCGCCCGGCGTGAAGTGGGTGCTGGATGACATCAACGAGATGAGCTTGCGCATCACCGACGGCAAGGACTTGCGCTTCGCCTATGATGATGAAGTGTCGTGGCCCTATAGCTGGTACTTTCGCGACTTCCCCAAGGCTGTCTTCGTTGGCGGCAATCCGACCTTGCAAAATACCGAAGAGGCTGCCTTTGTGGTGGTTGGCGCCGGGCATCGTGGCGATGTGGAACCGATTTTGGAAGACCGCTATAACCGCCGCGACTATGTGCGCATGTGGTGGCCCATGCAAGATTATTTTGGCTTGACGCCCGAACGGCTGCTGAATGTGTTGGATTTCTCGCCGGGCAACACGCAGGCTTCTGCGCTGCGCCAAGGCATCTTCGATATCTGGTGGGCGCGCGATTATGACCGCTATGCCAGTGCCACCGGCAAGGATTTCTCGTTGACGAATTGGCCCGTCTCCGACCGTATGCATGTTTTCATCCGCAAAGACTTCGCCGCCGAAATCTGGGAATATGGCGTCGGCGATGGCCAAGTGCCTGTCGAAGCGCCGGTCGAGGTCAATCAATGCGCCGCCAACTGGCAGCCACAATTGCCGCTGGGCGATTTCAATACCAGCGCTTTGGTCATGCAGCATCCGTTGGCGCTGACCGTCGTGGACGACCGAGTCTATGTCGCGGACGAAAATGCTCACCGGGTGCAGGTTTTCTCGGCTGTCGATGGGTCGCCCCTGCGCACGGTCGGCGGCGCAGACGGCATCCGCTTCAACCGTCCCAACAGCGTGGCCGTGTTGTCGAATGGCGATATGCTGGTGGTCGACACCTGGAATTATCGCATCCAGCATATTGATGGGGGTGGCAGCCATATCTATAGCTGGGGCGAGCCGGGCGAGTATGGATTTGCCGCGCCGGCTGATCCAACCCACGGCTTTTGGGGTCCTCGCGATGTGGTCATCGACAACGCGGGGCACATCTACATCGCCGATACCGGCAACAAGCGGATTCGCGTTTATCGGTTGGAAGCTGGCTTGGCTGTGCACCAATTCGACATTGGCAACGGCGGCAGCGCGCCCGGCGAATTGGACGAGCCAGCTGGTTTGGCTACTGCGAGCGACGGGCGGCTGTTTATCGCCAACACCTGGAACCGGCGCATATCCGTTTTTCATACCAGTGGCATTCATCAAGGCGATTTCCGCGTGCGCGGCTGGTACAACAGCAGCTTCAACAGACCCTACCTGGCGCTGGACGAGAGCCGCGACCTGCTTTATATCACTGACCCAGACAGCCGCCGCATCCTCGTGCACAACCTGGCTGGCGACTGCATCGGCTCTTTCGGAGAGCCAGGCGAATCTGGCAGCAGCGGACAATTTCAAGATATTGGTGGCATCGCGGTGGACTCCGCTGGCTATGTCTATGTGAGTGATTCCGGCGCTGGAAGAATTGTCAAATTCCCGCCATTTGCGCGAGGCTAGGCTGGCCTGGCCCGGCGCTTGCATCAAAATGGATGCCCGCGCCCAGCATGCTCTACCAGCGAGTTCACCAAGAACATCGAGTACATCGAGTACAACGAGGGCTGGGCAAAGGCTTTGCGATGTATTCGCTGGTGAATAGGATTTGCTGCGAATGGCCTGGTCTTGGCTTGGCTGGCACTTGACTAGCGGCGCTTTTGCTGTTAGGCTCATGTTGGTTCTTCTGTTCGGGAAAAGTGGGAAACCCCCACTTTTTGTTTTATGTGGGCATGGTGACCGCCGCCAGCGCACAGCAAGTCCACTTTGGGGTGAACAAGTATGTCGAACGAATTGCAGACCGCTTTTAACGAGATCGCACAATTGCGCGAACTGCCGTCCGAGATCGTGCTCGACGCGCTACAGACGGCTCTGGTATCCGCCTTCCGCAAAGACACTGGCGCCAGCGCGGCGCAGGCAATCGAAGCGGAGATCGACCCAGCCACCGGCCACGCCAAGGTCTTCGTCGAGAAGGAAGTCGTCGACGAAGTCTTTAGCGATGCCACCGAAGTCGACCTGGAACGGGCGCGCGCTTTTGACCCGGCTGCCGAGCTGAACGATGTGGTCATGGTGCATGTCGAGCACAACACCAGCACGTTTGGGCGCATCGCGGCGCAGACAGCCAAGCAGGTCATCTTGCAAAAAATCCGCGAAGCCGAGCGCAGCGCCTTGTATGACGAATTCATCAACCGCGAAGGCGACTTGATGATCGGCACAGTCCAAAGCACGAATTCGCGCAAGGTGACGCTCAGCCTGGGGCGCGCCGAAGCCGACCTGCCGCGCAGCCAGCAAATCCCCGGCGAGCGCTATCGCACGCACGAGAAAATCCGCGTCTATGTCGTAGAAGTATCCAAAAGCAGCCGCGGACCGCAAATCTTGGTCAGCCGCGCCCATCGCGAAATGCTGCACCGCCTGCTGGAATATGAAGTGCCGGAAATATACAACGGACAGGTCGAAGTCAAAAAGATCGCCCGCGAGGCCGGGCACCGTTCCAAGGTCGCTGTGGCGGCGCTGCAAGACGGCATCGACCCGGTCGGTGCCTGTGTTGGCATGCGCGGCATCCGCATTCAAAATATCGTCAAAGAGCTGCACAACGAAAAAATCGATGTCATTGAATGGAATCCAGACGCCGTACAGTTCATCACCAAGGCGCTCAGCCCGGCGCGGGTTGTCGGCGTCTTTTTGGACAATGATCCGGCCGAAGGCAAGACGGCTGTTGTGCTGGTGCCCGATGACCAACTCTCCCTGGCGATTGGCCGCGAAGGCCAAAATGCGCGCCTGGCCGCCAAGCTGACCGGCTGGCGAATTGATATCAAGAGCGTGCTGGAAACAGTGCAAACCGCGCTGGACAACCTGGATGCCCCACCGCTGGCGGGCTGGTCTGCCCCTTATAGCGATCTTGTCGCCGAATCGCTGCGCATCATGGAAAAACGCCGCCTCGAGCTGGCGGTCATGCCCGAAGAATTCAAATCGCTGGAGCGCTTTGCCAGCCTGGTCGAAGCGCGCATGCAAGAAGCCCGTGATGCCGCGCACGTAATCTATATCGACCGCCGCGATAGCGTTCGTGAAACGCTCGCGCCCACTCTCTTCGAGCTGCCGCTGGATGTACTGGATGTATCGCAAGAAGTGCTGGACGCGCTCGAGCCTTATGAAAACATCGGCGAAGTCATGCTGCACCACCTCGTTGACGAATCGCTGGTAGCTCGCAAATTCGCCGATATCGAAGGCGAGCCCAGCGCCCAACTTCAAGCCGCGCTGGACAGCATCATGGCGGCCGATCTCGAGCAACTGCTGGCAGAAGCCATTTCCATAGAAGACGATGCAGAAGAAGAATCCGCAGATGAACTGGCAGCCGAGCAGCCGACTCAACCAGAGGCGCAAGCCGAAGCCGCAGAAGCCGATACAGACGAGGCAGAAAAGGCGGATGTCGTCCTGGATGCCTTTGGGCAGCCGATTGCGCCCGAAGAAGCAGCGCCGCCAGTTGAAGAAGTCGTGGTGCCAGATTTGGTGATTGCCGTGCCCGGACCAGTGCCCGAAGCTGCCGACCAACGCCGCGAAGGTCGCGAAGAACGCTCGGGCGAAGCGCCATTTGTCGAAGAAGATGGCGAGAAAGAATTCGAGCTAGAGCTGCGCAAGGGCAAGACGCAACGCCGCAAAGATCGTCAAAAACGCCGTCAATTGGTGCTGGACGAAGCCAGTGGCGAGGTCATCGCCAAACGCCGTCGCAAGAGCAGCCGCGGCAACTGGGACGAAGAAACCTGGGAAGATTACGATTATTAGTCGGCGCGAGGTCGGCGCATGCGCAGCAAATCCCGCCCGCAGCGGACTTGTGTGGTCTGCCGCGAAAAGCGCGATAAAAACCAGCTGACGAGGCTCGTCATGGTGAATGGCAGACTGCAAGTCGACCCCAGCGGCAAGCTGAATGGACGCGGCGCGTACCTGTGCGAAAAAACAGCTTGTTGGAAAGAAGCTGGGCGCGCGACATTGAGCCGAGCCTTGCGCTATGAATTGCACGAAGACGATTGCGCGCTGCTGCGGCAGATGATACCGTCATGAAGCGGCTGCGCTGACGGAGACGGGAATACCCAGCCTGCCTCCGCACAATCGCTACCAGAGTAGGAGGCAGGCATGACCAAAGCACCAAAGGCAGTCCTGATACCCGATTTCATCACGGTTCGCGAACTCGCCGAACTGATACAAAGCAGCCCCATCGATGTCATGAAAAAGCTGATCTCGAACGGGATCATGGCATCGATCAACCAGCAGATTGATTTTGACACAGCGGCGATTGTGCTGGAAGAGATGGGCTTCAGCGCTCAGTCGGAAAGCGCCTATGCCGCAGCCGAAGAAGAAGAAAAGCGCGCCGAAGAACGCGAAGAAAAATGGAGCGCGATGTACGAAGGCGAATCGGCCGATTCGCTGGTAGGGCGGCCACCCATCATCACGATTTTGGGGCATGTCGATCACGGCAAGACCACCCTGCTGGATACCATCCGCAAGACTGCCGTCGCCGAATACGAAGCAGGCGGCATCACCCAGCACATCGGTGCCTACCAGGCGCAGCACGACGGCAAAATATTGACCTTCCTCGATACGCCCGGTCATGAAGCCTTCACCGCCATGCGCGCTCGTGGAGCACAGGGCGCAGACATCGCGATTTTGGTAGTCGCCGCAGACGACGGCGTCATGCCGACCACGCGCGAAGCACTCGACCATGCGCGCGCCGCCAATGTGCCGCTGGTTGTCGCCATCACCAAGGTCGACCGCCGCAATGCCAATCCCGAGATCGTCAAGCAGCAACTGTTTGAGCTGGAACTGGTGCCCGATGACTGGGATGGTTCCACGATCATGGTGCCTGTCGACTCGCTTTCTGGCGCTGGCATCCCCGACTTGCTGGAAGCGCTGGTGCTGGTCGCGGACGAGCACGAGATTGTCGCCAACCCCAAAGGGCATTTGCGCGGGTCGGTGGTAGAAGCTGAAATAGACCGCAGCCGCGGCACCATGGCGACACTGCTGGTGATGAATGGCACGATGAAACGCGGCGACTCGATTGTGGCTGGCACGGCTTATGGCAAGGTCAAAGCCATGTTCGATTCGACTGGCAAGCCTGTCAAACGCGCCCTGCCATCACAGCCCGTGGCCGTGCTGGGGCTGGATTCTCCGCCCGCGCCTGGTGTCATGTTCGAGGCCACCAGCAGCGACAAGCAAGCGCGCAGCATCGCCGAAGACCGCCGCCTGGAAGAACGAATTCGCCTGGCCAGCGGCTCTGCCCCGGCCACCATGACCCTGGAAGACTTCCTGCAGCAATTCCAAGAGGGCGCAGCCAAAGAATTGGCCATCGTGCTCAAGACAGATGTGCAAGGCTCGATCCAGCCTATCACAGACGAATTGCAGAATATCTCGCAGCGCAACGAAGAAGGCATCGCTGTGCGCGTGTTGCGGCAAGAGGTCGGGCGCATTACCGAATCGGATGTCATGCTGGCCAGCGCCTCGAATGCCATTATCGTCGGCTTCAATGTGAACGCGGACAACCCGGCGCTGGCTTCTGCCGAGGTGCAGGGCGTAGAAATCCGCCGCTACAACATCATTTATAAACTCTTCGAAGATATAGAGCTGGCGCTGCATGGCATGCTCGAGCCGAAGTTCGCCAACAGAGTCATCGGCGTGGCCGAAGTGCGCCAGACTTTTCGCATTCCCCGCAGCGGCGTCATTGCTGGCAGCATGATCCGCGAGGGAGAAGCGCGGCGGAATGCCAAAGCCCGGCTGCGGCGCGGCAATAGAATTATCATCGATGGCGTCAATGTCGCATCGCTGCGCCGCTTCCAGGATGATGTGCGCGAGGTGCGCAGCGGCTTTGAATGCGGCATCGGCCTGGACGGCGTCAGCGAATACGAAATCGGCGACTTGATCGAGTTTCTCGTGCGCGAGCGCGTTACCTGAGGCTGCGCATGTCCATCAAGCAGCAGCGCATGAACGACCGCATCCAGCAGATTCTGAGTCGGCTGCTGCAACGCGAAATTGCCGACCCGCGTCTGCGCGATGTGACGATTACCGAAGTGCATCTGGACCCCGAATTGGTGGTCGCCAAGGTCTATGTGAGCGCCATGGGCGACGAAAGCCGCCGGACCGAAGTGATGAAGGGATTCCGCCGAGCCCGGGGCTATCTGCGCCGCGAGCTGGGAAAGCGCATCCGCCTGCGGCACACGCCCGAGCTGCATTTTGACTGGGACCACACGTTGGCGCACGCCGACCACATCAATCAGCTCATCGCCGGGCTGGATATCCCCGCGGAGACCGAAGCAGACAGCGATGCCCCCCGCTGAGACACACTGGCAAGCTGCAGCAGACGCAATCGCCGGCGCGCAGACGGTGCTGGTCGTCTCGCATATTTCACCCGATGGCGACGCCATTGGCTCGCTGCTGGGCATGGCCGGGGCGTTGCTCGGGCTGGGCAAGACAGTCACCGCCGCCATAGACGAGGGCGTGCCAGACGAATTGGCCTTCTTGCCAAACAGCCAGGCAATCCTGCCCAGGTTAGCGCGCGGTGAATTCGACCTGATGATCGCGCTAGATGCCAGCGATATCGAACGAATTGGCAGGGTCGGCAAATATGGGCTGGCGCACAGCCGGCGCGTCATCAACCTGGATCATCATCCGACCAATACGCGCTTTGGCGATATCCAACTGGTCGTGCCAGAAGCGGTCGCCGCCGCCGAAGTCGTCTTTGACTTGCTGCAATATGCGGGCTGGACCCTGAGCCGCAATGTCGCATACGCCTTGCTGGCAGGGCTGGTGACCGACACGCAGGGTTTTCGCATCGCCGCAACCAACAGCCGCAGCCTGGAAATCGCCCAGGCGCTGATGCGAGCCGGCGCGCCGCTTGCCGAGATCATGGCGCGGACAGTGAACCGCCGCAGCTTTGCCGAAGTGACCTTGTGGCAGAAGGCATTGGCATCTGTGCAACTGCGCGACGGCTTGATCTGCGCGGCCATCACACAGAACGACCTGAAGCAGGCCAACTTGCGCAAAATGACCGATGGCGGGCTGGTCAACTACCTCGTCGATGTCGATACGGCGAAGGTGGCGGTCGTATTCAAAGAATTGCCCAAAGCGGTCGAGATTAGCTTTCGCGCCAAGCCGGGCTATGATGTGGGGCAGTTGGCGCTCGCATTGGGCGGCGGCGGGCATGTCTTGGCGGCGGGCTGCACAGTGGCTGGCTCGTTGCAGCAGGCGCAAAAGCAGGTCTTGCCTTTGGCGCGCAAAATCATCGCCAGGGGAGACAGCGCTTGATGCCGGTTTCTTGCGCGGGCTTCTTGAATATCAACAAACCCTTGCGAATGACAAGCCATGATGTCGTGGCGCGCATCCGGCGGCAGGCTCGCGAACAAAGCATTCGGCTGAAAGTAGGGCACGCTGGCACACTGGATCCGCTCGCCGATGGGGTGCTGGTCGTCTGCCTGGGCGCGGCGACACGTCTCAGTGATTACATGATGCGCGGGCAAAAAGCCTATCGCGCTACGATTCAACTGGGCATCGCCACCAGCACCTACGATGCCGCCGGCGAGGTGACCCGCCGCTCAAACCCCAGCCAGGTGACAATCGACGAGATTCGCGCCGCGCTGCCCCAATTTATTGGCGCGATCGAGCAGGTGCCGCCCATGCACAGCGCCATCAAAGTGGGCGGCAAAAAGCTCTACGAATTGGCGCGGCAAGGCAAGACAATCGAAAGGCAGCCCCGCGCTGTATCGATTCAGGCCCTGCGCATACTCGCTTGGGACTCGCCATTGCTGGAGTTGGCTATCCAGTGTGGAGCAGGGACATATATCCGCAGCCTGGCGCACGATCTGGGCGAGGAGTTGGGAGTCGGCGCGCATCTTGCGAGCTTGACAAGAACCGCCAGCGGCAACTTCACGCTCGCTGACAGCATCAATCTGGAACCGTTGCTGGGCTGCAAGGACTGGTCACGGCAACTTGTACTGCCCTGGCGCGCCTTGCGAGATTATCCGCGCCTGACATTGGCTGCTGATGAAATTGCCCGTCTGCGCAAGGGCCTGTTCATCAATCGACGCGACTGTCTGGATGCGCCTGTCGTCTTTGGCTTCGATGCACAGCGCCAGCTGGTCGCGATTTTGCAGCCGCGTGGCGAGCGCTGGAAGCCGCACAAGGTCTTCCCGCCGACAGCCGCAGCCAACCAGGCAGCAGGCTGATGACGCGACACTTGCACAACCTGGCAGATGCCCGGCTGGAGACAGAATCTGTCGTGACAATCGGCGTCTTTGATGGCGTGCATCGTGGTCATCAAGCTTTGGCGAGCGAACTGGTGCGGCGGGCGCGCCACAGTGGGCGAAAAGCCGTCGCCATAACTTTTTTTCCACACCCCGACAAAGTGCTCGCTGCGACCGAACAGCGCTATTATTTGACGCCGCCGGACGAGCGCGCCCAATTGCTGCTGGACCTGGGCGTCGATCTGGTCATCACGCATCCTTTTGACGAGGCGACGCGCCAACTGCGAGCGGTCGACTTTGTGGCGTTGCTGGTGAGACATTTGCGGATGCGCGAGTTGCGGGTTGGCGCAGAGTTTGCGCTGGGTTTTCAACGCGAGGGCGATATCGCTTTTCTGCGCGCGCAGGGCCAACAGCGTGGCTTTCAGGTGGCGATTGTTGCCCCGGTCACAGCGCAGGGAGAGCGCATCCGCAGCTCGGATTTGCGCGAACTCGTGCGCGCTGGAGACATGCCAGGCGCGGCTGCCCTGCTGGGTAGAAACTACTCGCTCACGGGCGAAGTGGTCATGGGCGAGCAGCGCGGACGCACGATCGGCTTTCCCACCGCCAATGTGGCTGTCTGGCGAGAGCAGATCATCCCGGCCCGTGGCGTCTATGCGGCTTGGGCGCTGGTCGATGGAGCGCGTCACATGGCTGCCACCAACATCGGCGTGCGCCCGACTTTCGCCGGCACAGCGCTGTCTGTGGAAGCGCACCTGCTGGATTTTCACGGCGATTTGTACGGCGCTCGTGTGACGCTGTCTTGCGTCGATCGGTTGCGGATGGAGCAGAAGTTTGGGGGGCTGGACGAGCTCACCGCGCAGATCGGCGCTGATGTCTTGGCTGTGCGCGCTCGTTTGTCGGGCGCTGCGGCCAGCTAATCGCCCTTGCGCTTGCCAGAAGCATAGCCCAGCCGCCGCATGAAAGCATCGTTGCTGCGCCAATTCCGCAGCAATTTCACACGCAGGTCGAGCCGCACCGGCCTATCTAGGAGCGATTGCAAGTCGCTGCGAGCCGCGCTGCCAAGTCGCTTGATCATCGCGCCGCGTTTGCCAATGATGATACCTTTTTGAGAGTCGCGCTCGACAAAAATCGTCGCTTCGATCTGCGTGCGCTGGGCGCCTTCGCGGAAGCGTGTGATTTCGACAGCGACGGTATAGGGGATCTCGTCGCTGGTATGCTCGATCACCTTCTCGCGGATGAGCTCGGCAGCCAGGAAGCGCAGGTTGGCGTCGCTGGCTTGCTCGGCGGGATAATAGCGTGGACCCAGCGGCAGCAAAGGCAGCAGCGCCTCCAGCAACTTGTCGATACTCTGCTTCTTGGTCGCGCTGGTCTGTAGCGCGCATTGAACATCGCAAAGCGCAAGATGCTCGCTGGGGTCTGCGTCAGCATGCAACAAGTCGGACTTGTTAAGCGCCAGGACGATGGGCTTGTTGGCGGCGAGCTGGCGCAGCAGGTCGGCAATGCGACGGTCAGCTTCGTTGGGCGCGCGCGAGGCATCCAGCAGCCACAAAATCGCATCGGCATCGCGCAGGGCACTACGCGCCACGCCCACCATGTATTCTCCCAAACGGGTTTGCGGTTTGTGTATGCCCGGCGTGTCGACAAACAGAATCTGGGCGTCAGCCGCTGTGTAAATGCCCAACTGCCGCTGCCGGGTCGTTTGCGGCCGAGATGTCACAATGGCAATCTTTTGCCCGAGGATGGCGTTGATTAACGTGGATTTGCCGACATTGGGCTGCCCGACCACCGCCACGATGCCCGAGCGATGGTCTTCGCCCCAATCATCGCTGAAGATAGAGTCCAGATCAGCCATCGGCGCGCCAGTCTGCCAAGCGACTACACTGCGGCAGGTGCTCCAGCAGTCGCTTTGGGAAGGCGCTGGCATCGTGGGCGATCAAGGCATCTATCCGCGCCAGGGGCTTGCAATCCGCGCTGTCTGCATAGGCGTAGACTGCGCAAGGCAGCGCCAAATCCAGCTGCTTGAGGAAGAGCATCTCGTCTGTGCCATCTGCCAAGCGCCCACAGACATCGGCGCGTGGAAATAGATGGCCGCGCTCGGTGATAAAATGCCAGGCAGATTCTCCCACCAGCATTTCGCCGCGGTCGGCCACAACCAGGTCGGGCACAAGCCGGTCCTGGGGCTTGCCCAGGATGCTGATGCCATAGCGGACAATCAACTCGCCACCCGCCACCACCCGGCCGCGGTCCAAAGCATGATCCGCCAGCAGCCAACTATCGTCCAGCCGCGTGAGCAAGCCACGGACCTTGTCGGATATGGGCAGGCGCTGCATGGCTGTTTTAGTGGTGTTCGGGTTCTGCGGGGATGTTGATATCATCGAAGCGCTGGAAAGGGCGCACCCAGCCCAGCCAGAAGCCTATCGCCAGCGCCAGCAGCAGCAAGCCAACCACGATTAGCAAGCCCAGCCCGTGGGTGGCGTCCGCGTCCAGGTCTGCGCCAAAAACGACGCCGATGGACGCGCCGGCAATCATCAAAGTCATGCCCAGACCACCCACCATCGCCAAACCATACAAGGTCAATCTGCTTGGCTGCATCGCGCTACCTCGTTACTTGCTGGCTGGTTTTCGCAGCGCCTGTGCTACACTGGCGCAGCATAGATTTTGCCGCGAGAGTGCGATTCCGTCAAGCCTGAGAGGTGGCAATGGTCCTAGAAACAGTGCTGTTCATCCGACATGGGCAAACCGACTACAACCAACAGGCCCGTCTGCAAGGCACGCTGCCCGTGCCGCTGAACGATGTGGGGCTGGCACAAGCGCGCTCCCTGGCGACAGAATTGGCGGACTATGGCATCGGCGCGATCTATGCCAGTCCCATGCTCCGCGCCCTGCAGACGGCGCAGGTAGTTGGCGAGCGCCTGGGGCAAATGCCTGTGCAAGACGCGCGTTTGGGAGAAATCGCTTTTGGCTGCTTCGAAGGCATGACGATGGCCGAAGCGGCGGCGCACTATCCACAGGCGCAGCAGCGCTGGCAGAGCGGCTTTCTGGCTTATCGCGTGCCAGGCGGCGAGTCGCGGCTGGATGTGCAGCGGCGCATGCGGGCGGCTTGGGACGACATCTTGCGGGCCGATGCCGCGTCCACAGTCGCCGTGATTGGTCATGGCTCGGCGATCGCCATCTTTCTGGGGTCGCTCTTCGCCGTGCTGCCCGCTACCAGACTGCGCAACACATCAATCACCACACTACAGCGCCGCGGCGACATTTGGGAAATCGCTGGCTATGGAGAAACGCCCCATTTGTAGATTTGCGCCGCCGAGCCTGTTCAAGGCAACTGCGCCACTTCTAATTGGCGTTCGTTTGCGTACAATCGGCAGGCAAAGCAAACCAACAACACGAAAGGACTGGACCGCATGTCGCAACCTATCCGAGTGGCTGTAACGGGTGGTGCCGGGCAGATCGCCTACAACCTGCTCTTTCGCATCGGCAATGGCGAGGTCTTCGGCGCAGATCAACCCGTGGTCTTGCAGATTTTGGAAATCCCGCCGGCTATGGATGCCCTGCGCGGCGTGGTCATGGAACTGGAAGACTGTGCGCAGCCGCTGCTGCATGACATCGTCATATCGTCCGACCCCCATGTCGCTTTCAGAGATGCCAACTGGGCAATCCTGGTGGGTGGCAGACCGCGCGGACCGGGCATGGAACGCGGCGATTTGATCGCGGCAAATGGGCCGATATTCGTCGAGCAGGGCCGGGCGCTGAACGAGGCTGCCGCCGCCGATATCCGTGTGTTGGTGGTCGCCAATCCTTGCAATTCCAATTGCCTGGTGGCAAAAGCCAATGCGCCAGATATCCCCGCAGACCGCTTCTTCGCCATGACGCGCCTGGACGAGAATCGTGCCAAAGCCCAGCTGGCTCGGAAGGCTCGCGCCCAAGTGGTGGATGTACGCCGCCTGGCCATCTGGGGCAATCACAGCGCGACGCAGTTCCCCAACTTCGAGCATGCCCAGATAAACGGCATCCGCGCGGAAGCATCGATTGGCGACCGCAGTTGGCTGGAAGGCGAGTTCATGACGACGGTGCAGCAGCGGGGCGCGGCTATCATCCGTGCGCGTGGCAAGAGCTCTGCCGCCAGCGCCGCCAACGCCGCTCTTGATACCATTCGCAGCTTGACCAACCCAACAACTGACGGCGACTTCATCAGCGCCGGCATCCCCAGCGAAGGCAATCCCTACGGCGTGGCAGAAGGGCTTGTCTTCTCTTTTCCTTTGACCAGCGCGGGGAACGGCTCGGCCGAAATTGTGGCGGGGCTGCAGCTGAGCAGCTATGCTCGCGGCAAAATCCAGGCTAGCGAAGCCGAATTGCTGGAAGAGCGAGAAGCGATCGCCGACTTGCTATAAATGGGCGCTAGGCGACTTCTACCTCGGTGCGTTTGGGTTTTTCGGCGGTGGCCTGGATGAACTCCGGTTCTTCTGGCACCACTGCCGCCATGACGATATACAGCAGCGCAGCCGGACCGCCCAGCATAGACAAGATCAACCACGCGATGCGCACCAGGCTGGGGTCGACATCCAGATACTCGGCAATGCCGCCACAAACGCCGGCGATACTGCGCTGTTTGCGAGAACGATACAGCCTTTTGCGCGGGTTGAACTTCACCATGGAATCCTCTCCTGAATTGCTGCTTTCACTCCAATATACGCAGATAGCCGCCTGTGGTTGCGCAGAAGCCAGCAGCCGTGATCAACTTTGGGGAGATTGCTGGTGGCGGAAAGGACTCTTGCCGAGGCCGGGAGCCAGCCGCGTCACCCCCCAAAATGCGCGAATGCCGATCCACAGCAACATGGTCAGCCAGACGCCAGCGAAAGCTTCATCAGTTTGCGTGGGCAGCAGCGCCAGCCCCAACATCGCGCAGAAAGTCGCCATCAGCATGACATTGCGCAGAAAGCGATAATCGCCCGTGCCCCAGTGTACGCCATCGGTGACGAAAGCCAGCGCGCTCAGTGGCTGTGAAAGCGCGGCGACGATCCAGGCGAGGTGAAAAACGGCAGTCGCAGCGGGCGGCACGAAGACGAGCGCAACCAACGGAGTCGCCACCAGCGCAATCAACATCAACACGATGCCCGTCGCCAAACTCCAGCCGGTGCAGGCCATGGCAACACTGCGAGCGGTTGCCAATCGCCCCGAGCCATAGAAATAGCCAACCAGGCTCTGCGCCGAGCTGGCCAGCGCTTCGGCAATCAATGCCGTAAAAAACCACACCTGGCGGATGACCTGATGCGCCGCGCCGGCTTCTGCGCTCATCTGGGTGGCGACGCGCGTGGCAACAAGCAGAAAGAGTGTCAGCGCGCCCGAGCGAATGACCAGATCGCGCCCCACGCGCAGCAGCCGCAAACCCGCATGCAAGTCGAAATCGCGGCTCAAACCCAGACGCCGATGCAGCTCCCACAGCAGCCAAAGCGCGCCAAGCCATTGACTGATCGAACTGGCCAGCCCAGCGCCAGCCACGCCCAGCGGCGGCACAAACGCCCAGCCAAATATGAGCAGATAATCCAGCGCGATATTGGCGATATTGATACCCAAGGCGATCCACAACGGCGTGCGCATATCTTGCAGACCTCGCAGCGCGCCAAATCCAACAAATACAATGATCACGGCGGGCGCGCCCAACAGGCGCAGCTGGATGTACTGGTCGGACAAAGCCAGCACCAGACCTTCCGCCCCCAGCAATTGGGCGATGAACGAGCCGCCCGGCAGCAAGGCAAGCGCGAGCAGAAAACTGGCGAACACGCCCATCGCCAGCGCCAGGCTGACCGCTCGGCTGGATTCTCTGTGTTGGACGCGCCCGGCGGTCTGCGCGACTTCGGTTTGGGTGGCGATGCCCAGAAAACTAAAGATCCAAAATATCGATGACAACGCCCCCGCACCCACGCCTAGCGCCGCCAGGGCTTCCGCGCCCAATTGCGAGACAAAAGCGGTATCGACCAAACCCGTCACGGGCTCGGCGATGAGCGATGCCAAAATGGGCAGCGAAAGCGTCAGGATGGTGTGATTGGGACGCCGCAGGTAGGGATGGCTCGCGGCTGGCTGGGCTGTGGTCTTCACTTGCCGAGCTGCGCGCCGATAAAGGCGGGATACCCATTGATGAAGTCGCCGGGAGACAAACGTTTCTTGCCTGGCAACTGCAACAGGGTCGGGCAAAAGAGCCGATCGCCTGTGCCGATAGCGATATGATTGCGCTGCTGGATGACCAGCCCGGGCTGCGTTTGTCCATCCAAAACGACCCCAGCCTCAATCGTCAAGCGCGCGCCTTGCCAATGCGTGTATGTGCGCGGCCAAGGCTGGTATGCGCGTACCATCCGCTCGATTTCGTCCGCCGATCGGTACCAGTCGATTTCGCCCTCATGTTTCTTGATCTGCGGCGCATAAGTCGCGAGCGCGTTGTTTTGGTCTTGCGGCGTGATTTCGCCATGCAGCCAGCCTGGCAAGGTAGCCGCCAGCAAGTCTGCGCCCAGCGCGGCGAGTTTGTTGTGCAATGTGCCGCCGGTTTCGTCGGCTGCCAGCACAATTTCGCGTTTCGCCAGCATGGGACCTGTGTCCAGCCCGGCATCCAGCAGCATGATGGTCGCGCCGCTCTGCTCGTCGCCAGCGCGGATGGCAGCTTGGATCGGCGCAGCGCCCCGCCAGCGCGGCAGCAACGATGCATGCACATTGACCACGCCCCTGCCTGGCAAATCCAGCACAGCTTGCGGCAAGATCTGTCCAAATGCCGCCACTACAAAGACATCGGCCCGGCAAGCCGCCAGCGCCGCGGTGGCAGATTCGTCGCTGCGCAATCGCCCCGGCTGCAAGACAGGGATACTCGCTTCCAGCGCCAGTTGCTTGACGGGCGATTGCCGGACTCGCTTGCTGCGCCCGGCTGGACGGTCGGGCTGCGTCACCACAGCCACCAGCTCCTGCGTCTTCAGCAGCGCCTGCAGGCTGGGCAGGGCGAATTCGGGCGTGCCCATGAAGACGACTCTTGCCATAGCGCCCCTGTGGACGAACTGGTAGGATCAAAGCTCAATTGTAGGGCAAGCCGCGGGCGCAGTCTATGATGCAAAAGCGATGGGTGCTCGCAGAGCCCGCGCCAGACGACTATCTGAAGGGCAATTCGCGCTTCAACCCCGCGCTATCCCAAATCCTCTGCAATCGTGGTTTTGCCGACCCACAGGCCGCGCAACAATTCCTCCACAGCCGCGAGCTGATTGAAGAACCACTGGATATGAAAGACATGCGCGCCGCTGTCGAGCGTATCAATCGCGCCATCGCCAGCCGCGAGTCGATCGTCGTATATGGCGATTATGACGCGGATGGAGTCTGCGCGACGGCGCTGTTGCTGACGACGTTACGAAAGCTGGGCGGGCTGGCGCAAGCGCATATCCCACACCGTGACGATGGCTATGGGCTGCGTGAAACGGCTTTGTTGCAGCTGGCGGAGGCTGGCGCGCGACTGGTGGTGACTGTCGATTGCGGCATCCGTTCTGTTGCGGAAGTGGCGGCTGGCAACGCGGCTGGACTGGATATCATCATCAGCGATCATCATTCCATTGGCGCTGTTTTGCCGCCGGCGCTGGCGGTCATCAATCCGCGGCAAATGGATTGCCCGGGCGAAGAGCGACTGTCGGGCTCGGGCGTGGCATTCATGCTGGCTCTGGCGCTGTTGAAAGACCGCTGGGCAAACGACCGCGAAAACTTCCCGCGCGACCTGCGCGTTTCCGACTTGCTGGATCTGGTTGCGCTGGGCACAGTCGCCGATGTCATGCCGCTGAATGTGAGTTTGAACCGACGCCTGGTAGCGCACGGGCTGGATGTCATCAACGAGGGACGGCGGCCCGGCATCGCGGCGTTGGCGGCGGTGGCTCGCTTGCGGTTGGGCAAGGTCATGGCAAGCGACCTGGCTTTCCGGCTGGGACCGCGCATCAATGCAGCGGGGCGGCTGGGCTCGGCAGAAGCAGCATTGGCGGTGCTGCTTGCAGAAACAGCCCAGCAGGCGCGACAAGCTGCCGAGCGGCTGCAACAGTTGAATCAGCAGCGGCAAATGAAGACCAGCGCTGCGCAGGCAGCAGTCGACAGGCAAATTGAGCAATCGGCGCGAGAGACATTCATAATCTGTCAAGTTTCCGAGTCCGTCATACTAAGCGCTGACAGGCGAATGGCTCGTTTGTTGCGGATTGCGCCAGGTCCGGGGCATAAATCCGCCCGTTTGCCAGCGCGTTTTCGTCAGATAGCGATGCGCGCGCAGCGAGAAATTGCCGAGTCTGCCAGCGCAGGGCAGCCGTGGCGACTGCGACAGGCAAGTGCAAGTTGGCGGGCGGCAATCTGCGCTCGAGCAGCGCGCCTGCAACGTGGGCTTTCGCGCAATACCAGCAGCCGCGCCAAGGCAAAAACGCTGCGCAGGTTCGACAGGGAGCGAAAGCAAATCGCAGCGCGCGCTCGCGCCGATATCAGGTCTTGTCAAGCTGCTGCCGCACAACCCATGTTGACCTTCGCCGCCGCCGATGCAGACACGATTCCAGCGGGCATCGCCGGGCTGGTGGCGGGACGGTTGACCGAGGCGCATTATCGCCCGTCTGTAATCATTACCCTGGAAGAAAGCCAAAGCCGCGCCTCCTGCCGCAGCATCCCCGAATTCAATATCACGCGCGCGCTGGATGCCTGTGCCCATCTGCTGGTTCGTCACGGCGGACATGCCCAGGCGGCCGGCTTCAGCGTGCGCAACGAGAATCTGCCCGCCCTGCGCCAGTTGCTGGAACAATTGGCAGACGCCCAACTGCGCGGTAAACCCTTGATGCCAATGTTGACAATCGACGCGCCGCTGCCACCAGAGAAATGGAACGAGACTTTTCTGCAAGAACTGGGCATGCTCGAGCCGACTGGCAATGACTTCCCGCCAGCGGTCTTCATGACTGGCGCGCTGCATGTGCGGGCTTTTCGCACAGTCGGCAAAGACAACAAGCATCTCAAATTGAGCCTGGAAAAAGACGGGCAGCGCATGGACGCGATTGGCTTTGGCTTGGGGGATTGGGCGGCGAAAATGCCCAGCCACATCGATGCCGCCTATCACCTGGAAAGCAACGAATT
>JAJDZQ010000144.1 GCA_022824565.1 Anaerolineae bacterium
ATCTCCAGCCCATAGTCGCCGCGAATGCTGCCGACCGCCGCCGCCGATGGCTTGGTCGCGCCGATGGTCATGCGCGCTGCCGAGACAGCGTCTGTGCCTTCCAGCGCCATCACAACCACTGGTGCCGAGGTGATATAGCCCACCAGCCCGCCGAAGAATGGCCGCTCGCGGTGGACAGCATAATGCCGCTCTGCCAATTCGCGCGAGATTTGCAGCAGCTTCATGCCGATGATTTTCAGTCCTCGTTGTTCAAAGCGCTTGATGACTTCGCCAGTCAGACCGCGCTGCATGGCATCTGGTTTGACGATGATCAGTGTGCGTTCCAAGAGATTGCCTTTCTGCCGCTGTAGATGCTGTTGATGTCCGCCTATCATACTGTGGCGCGGGCGAAATGTGTATGTACAGCCTGCCAGCGCCAGCCTGACACATCGCTGCACGCTCTGCTATGATGCGCGGGCAGGGAAAGGAAAAAGCATGAGCGCAGATTTTTGGGCAGACCAGGTCGTCATTATTACCGGTGGCGCCGGTTTTTTGGGGCGGCATGTCGTCGAGGAGTTGCGCGCGCGCGGGGCAGGGCAGCTTATCATTGTACGCAGCGCCGAATATGACCTGCGCCAGCAAGACGCGGTCGCGCAGCTGTTTGCCGACCAGCCCGCCGCGAGCATGGTCATTCATCTGGCGGCCAATGTCGGTGGCATCGGCATCAACCGCGAACACCCTGGTTTGTTCTTTTATGAAAACCTGATGATGGGCACGTTGATGCTGGAATATGCCCGGCGCGCTGGCGTGGAAAAATTCGTGGGCATAGGCACGATCTGCAGCTACCCCAAGTTCGCGCCTATCCCCTTCCGCGAAGACGACCTCTGGAATGGCTACCCCGAAGAAACCAACGCGCCTTATGGCTTGGCGAAGAAGATGCTGCTGGTGCAAAGCCAAGCCTACCGTCAGGAATACGGCTACAACGCCATTCACCTGCTGCCGGTCAACTTGTATGGACCGCACGACAAGTTCGACTTGCGGGCCTCGCATGTTATCCCGGCCGTCATCCGCAAGATGGTGGAAGCGCAAGAACGCGGCGCTACCTGCGTAACGCTCTTTGGCGATGGCAGCCCAACGCGCGAGTTCCTCTTCGTGCGCGACGCGGCCGCGGGCATTGTGCTGGCCGCGCAGCACTACAACGGGTCCGAGCCAGTCAACCTGGGCAGCGCCTGCGAAATCAGCATCCGCGAGCTGGTAATGTTGATTGCGGAAGAAGTCGACTTCCGCGGCGAGCTATTATGGGACACAAGCAAACCCAATGGCCAGCCGCGCCGCAAGCTGGATGTAGCGCGCGCCGAGCGAGAATTCGGGTTTGTGGCGCGCACCGACTTCCGCGAAGGCTTGCGCGAGACGATAGCCTGGTATCGCGCCAATCGGGACCTTGCCGATAGCTGAGCTACGTAGGCAACGAATATCGCGTTCCCAAGTGCCCATTGCGCCGTTTTGGTCAATCTGGGCATTATTTGCTATACTTGCACCACATCTGCTACTATTTGTTCATCGCGTCTGCGACCAACTGTTGTCGAGCGCCACTGTCGCGCAAGGGGGTGACACTTTGAGCGTGCTATTGGAAGTCAAGGATCTGGTCGTCAGGTTCTATACGCAAGAAGGCACTGTCTTTGCGGTCAATGGCGTATCATTCGACCTGGAAGAAGGCGAGACGCTGGGCATCGTTGGCGAAAGCGGCAGCGGCAAAAGCGTCAGCTCGCTCGCGCTGATGGGCTTGATCCCCAGCCCGCCCGGCAAGGTCGAAAGCGGCACGGTCATTTTTGAAGGGCGCGACTTGCTGCAGCTAAAGCCCGACCAAATGCGCCTCATCCGTGGCAAAGAGATCGCCATGATCTTCCAGGACCCGATGACCTCGCTGAACCCGGTCTTGACGATCGGAACGCAGATTACCGAATCGCTGAAGCTGCACGAGGGGATGAATACCTCGCAATCTCGCAAGCGCGCGGCCGACTTGCTGGACATGGTGGGCATTCCCGATGCCTATCGCCGTCTGGACGATTATCCGCATCAATTCTCCGGAGGCATGCGCCAGCGCGTCATGATCGCCATGGGCTTGTCCTGCAATCCCAAATTGCTAATCGCCGACGAACCCACCACCGCCCTTGATGTAACCATCCAGGCGCAGATTATCGAGCTCGTCAAGCAGCTCAAAGACGAATTCAACATGGCGATGATCTGGATCACCCACGATTTGGGTGTGGTCGCTGGCATCGCCGACCGCATTCAGGTGATGTATGGCGGGCGCATCATGGAGTCTGGCTCTTCGCACGAGGTGTTTGGCGACAGCCGCCATCCCTATACAGTCGGGTTGCTGGGCTCGCTGCCGCGCCTTGATTCCAGCGGAGAAGAGAAGCTGACGCAGATCGAAGGTTCGCCGCCCGATATGCGCAATGAACCCGAGGGCTGTCCTTTTGCGCCGCGCTGCGACATGCGCGAAATGCTGCAGCTGGACAAATGCTGGGATCAACGTCCGCCGCTGGAGATCGTTCCCGATTCCACTGGCGTTGTTCAACATGTCATGTCCTGCTGGGCAGATATCCGCGAAGGGGTAGCCGAACATGTCTAGTCAAGTGATGGAACACACAACGCGCAAAAGCCAAGCCGATGACGATATCATCCTGGAAGTCACAGGCTTGAAGAAGCACTTCCCCATCTCGTCTGGCATCGTTTTCCAGCGCCAGGTCGGGGCAGTGCGCGCTGTTGATGGCATCAGCTTCGATGTCGTGCGCGGCGAGACACTGGGCTTGGTCGGCGAATCTGGCTGTGGTAAAAGCACAACCGGGCGCACCATTTTGCAGCTCTACCGCCCGACCGAAGGCAGTGTCAAGTTTGAAGGCCAAGAACTTTCTACCATGGCCGGCAACGACCTGCGGCAGATGCGCCGGCGCATGCAGATTATCTTTCAAGACCCGTTTGCCTCGCTCAACCCGCGCATGACCGTGGGCAGCATCGTCAGCGAACCGCTGCAAATCCACAACATCTATAGCAACAAAAAAGAGCGACAGCAATATGTCGAGCAGTTGATGGAAAAGGTGGGGCTGAACCCCTACTTCATCAATCGCTATCCGCACGAATTCAGCGGCGGACAGCGGCAGCGCATCGGCATCGCGCGCGCGCTGGCTCTGGAGCCCAGCTTCATCGTCGCCGACGAGCCTATCTCGGCGCTGGATGTATCGATCCAGGCGCAAGTCGTCAACTTGATGGAAGAGCTGCAAGACGAGCTAAACCTGACTTACCTCTTCATCGCCCACGACTTGAGCATGGTGCGGCATATCTGCGACCGCGTGGCTGTGATGTACCTAGGCAAAATCGTCGAGCTGGGTCCCGTAGACGCTGTCTATGACAATCCGCAGCATCCCTACACGCAAGCGCTGCTTTCGGCTGTGCCTGTGCCCGACCCAGGTGTCGAAGATAGCCGCCAGCGCATCATCATCAGCGGCGACCTGCCCAGCCCGGCGAATCCACCGACCGGCTGCAACTTCAACACGCGCTGCCCAGTGGCTTTTGACCTCTGCTACCAAGAGCCCGATCCACCGCTGGTCGAGGTGCT
>JAJDZQ010000176.1 GCA_022824565.1 Anaerolineae bacterium
TATTGCGATTACGCCGCCGCCCCATCCACGATCGCCACAAATTCATCGGCGTTGAGCGTCTCTTGCTCGATCAGCACCGCCACCAGCTCTTCCATTTTCTCGCGCCGCGCGGTCAACAGATCTTTCGCGCGTTGGTAGGCTTGCTGCAAGATGCGCTTCACTTCGTCATCAATTTGCTGGGCATAGTGCTCGCTATAATCGCGCTGTTCGCTGATTTCGCGCCCCAGGAAGACCGCCCCGCCACCATTGCCATACGCGCGCGGACCCAACAGGTCGCTCATGCCAAACTGCGTCACCATCGCCCGCGCCATCCGCGTCGCCTGTTGCAGGTCGTTGCTGGCGCCTGTGGTGAACTGGTTGTAGATGATCTCTTCGGCTGCCCGCCCGCCCATGGCCGCCACGATGTCGTCTTCAAACTTCTCGCGTGTGATTAACATGTCATCGCCATCGGGCAGCGGCATGACATACCCGCCAGCCCGCCCGCGCGACACGATGGTGATCTTGTGCACCGGGCTGGTGTTTTCTAGCAGATGAAAGAGCAAGGCGTGCCCTGCTTCGTGATAGGCGACCTTCTCTTTTTCTTCGGGCGTGATGACCCGGCTGCGGCGCTCGGGACCCATGACCACGCGCTCCATCGCCTCTTGCATCTCGGACATGGCGATCTTGTTCTGGTCGCGTCGCGCAGCCAGGATAGCCGCCTCGTTGACCAGATTCTCCAGGTCTGCGCCGCTGAAGCCCGCGGTGATCTTCGCCAGCGCTTCTACATCGACATCGCCAGCCAGCGGTTTGCCGCGCGAATGCACCTTGAGGATATCTTGCCGGCCGCGCACATCGGGGTTGTCCATCACCACCTTGCGGTCGAAGCGCCCCGGACGCAGCAACGCCGGGTCCAGAATATCCGGGCGGTTGGTGGCCGCGATGATGATGATGTTGGTATCGTTGTCGAAGCCGTCCATTTCCACCAGGATCTGGTTCAACGTCTGCTCGCGTTCATCGTGGCCCCCGCCCAGCCCAGCGCCACGATGCCGCCCGACCGCGTCAATCTCATCCACGAAGACGATAGCCGGCGCTTCGGCTTTGGCGCGCTCGAACAAATCACGCACACGGCTGGCGCCCACGCCAACGAACATTTCTACAAACTCTGAACCGGAGATGCTGAAGAATGGCACACCCGCCTCGCCAGCCACAGCGCGAGCCATCAAGGTCTTGCCAGTGCCGGGCGGGCCGACCATCAGCACGCCTTTGGGCACGCGCGCGCCCAGGCGAATGAACTTCTCTGGCTCTTTGAGGAACTCGACGATTTCCTTGAGGTCTTCTTTGGCTTCGTCTGCGCCAGCGACATCTTTGAAAGTAACCTGCGGGCGTTCCATATCGCGGGCGACACGTGGTTTGCTGCGCCCAAAGCTCATAGCCTGGTCTTGTCCGGCGCGCATGGAACGCATCATACGCCACAAGAACCAGACGATGATCAGAATTGGCACCACGCCCAGCAAGATCTGAAAGATGATGCTGGTGGTCTCATCTGCCGGCTCATAATAATAGTCGATGCGGTCGCGGGTGCTGGCAGAAACGCCCAGGGTCTCCATGACAGTGAAGAAGTCCGATGTCGGGTTCTTGTAGACGACTTCGCTGCGACCATCGGTATAGGTCACTTGCAGCTCCAGGCCGCCTCTTTCGATGACGCGCTCGACACTGCCGCGTTGAATATCGTCAACCAACCGATTCATAGGCGTGTTGTTGCCAAATTGCATCGCCGCGCGGCTGTTGAAAGCCAGCAAGAACATCGCCAACACGACCACACCAACCAAGATCCAGACGCGCTGATTGGGGCTGCCAAAAGGCGACTTGCCGCCATCGCCGTTCTTCTTGCTGTCCTTGCCGCCTTCCGAAACATGCCGGGGTGGCTCTTGTCGATTGTTCATGGCTCAGGCTCCGTCTGCGCGCGCGGGCGCGGATTATACACACCGCTTCAATAACAATGACCCAATCGCGGCGCAACAGGTGATAAATCTTATGCCATCTTAATGCCTTCGCCACTGATTTTCTGCCCCGCTTTCGCTATGATTGGCGGCCAGGCTTCCCATAGCAACTTGATGATTCTGCATGAGCGAGCGCAGCAACGACGACTGGCTGGCAGCCCTCCACGACCCGACAGCGCAAACGGCTGCACTCGGCGACCTGCGGGCGCGTCTGCAACGCAGCATCTATTTCTACCTCAGCCAGGACCGCAGCGACTTGCGCGGATTGGCAGCGCAGGAATTGACGCAGATGGCGGAGGACCTGGCGCAAGACGCCACCCTGCGCGTGATGGACAATCTGCACAAGTTCCGCGGAGAAAGCCGCTTTACCACCTGGGCGACCAAGATTGCCATCCGCCTGGCCATCAGCGATCTGCGCCGCGCGCGTTATAAAGACTTCAGCCTCGAGCAACTGACCGTCGATGGCGAGCTGCTGCCAGGCCGCGCCCGCTTGACCAGTCCGTCTGCGCCCACGCCCGAGCGAGCCGCCGAACGCGACGATGTGCTGCAGATAATTGAGCTGGCGCTGCGAGAGGCGCTAACCGAGCGGCAGTATCAGGCGCTGGTGGCTGTGGCGCTGAAAGGCGTGCCCATGGATGTGCTGGCGCAGCGCATGGACAGCAACCGCAACGCGCTTTACAAGCTGATTCATGATGCCCGCCGCAAGCTCAAAGCGCACCTGGAAGAGCAGGGCATGTCCACCGACTACATGCTAAATCTGTTCGGCGATTAGAGGCTAGTTGCGCAGCGCCATCAAGCTGCCGAAGCACATTTCGTCGCTCGTGCCCTCGCCCCAAACCACATAACGCGGCTCTTCTGACATAGAATTGTCCCAGGTACAGGTCATGCGCAAGACATCGCCGCGCCTCACACGAAGCGGCTCGGCAAACTGGTAGGTGCCTTGCCAATGAAAGTCCCAGCGCGGGATATCGAGCAGCAGCAACGGATCGTCAGCGCCCGGATTCAATTCCAGGCGGAAGCTGCTGCCCAATTCGTGCATGTGCCCCAGCGCGGCAAAAATGGTGAGCGAACCGCGGGCAATCGTATCGCAAGAGCCACTGGCTGCTTCGCCGCTGTTCTCGGCATAATTCGCCAGTCTTTGTCCACATGTTCTCAGCAGATAATCGGGCGTACGACGCGCGCCTTGCCCATAGAGATCGCCGACCCGCTCAATCGCCGTTTGCCGGTCGCACTGCGGTCCCTGCACACCAGCTGGGCAGGGGATTTCGACCGGGGCGCTCATGGACAAAATCATGATTTCGGCGAGTTCGCTTTCTGCCGTTTCCAATTCCAGGCGGAGTTGGCTCTGGTCGGGCTGCCGGTTGATAGACAAGTTGTAGTGCATTTGCAAAACGATTTGCTGCCCGCTTTCGATGCGAAAACCTGTGCCAGCCGGGAAACGCAATGGCATGGCGCCCGGCACCCAACCGCCAAATGAATCGTGGCGTCCGCCAATGCCAATGCCGCCATAACAGGGCCAGCCCGGCTCGGCATCGACGGCTTCACGTTGCTGGATTGCCCGCCCGCTATCCGCGTCAACGACATAGAAGATGGCATGATGCGCCATCTCTGCGATATCGGGAAGGAATTTGTAGCCCGTGATAAACATCGGCTCGCCGATAGTCAGCGGCAGGGCGAAGCAGCGATAATCATCGAGCAGGTCTGCGGCTGGCGTATACGGCTCGTCCAATTGCAAAGTCAGGTCGGCGCGGATCTCTGGGATTAGGTAGCCGTCTGTCGCCGCGGGCACATACGCCTCAGGATCGCCCAGCGCGGCGCCATCATCTACCCAGGCGGCGATCAACGCAATCTCTGTGTCGGACAGGCTGCGATCATGCTGCAGCGGCAGCCCCTCGCGCGAAGGTGGCCAGGGCGGCATATACCCATGGATCACATGGAATTTGATATCTTCGGCGGCCAGCGCGGCTTGCTCTGGCGATGTCAAGGGCGCATAGCCGGCGATTTGGCCATCGCTGTGACAGCCGACGCAATTTGCTTCGATGATGGCGCGCACATGCTCGTGATAAGTGAGATCCTCAGGAACAGCTACTTCGGAGATCACGGGCGCTGCGGCAGCATCGTCTTCGTGGTCTTCTGTGCCGTGCGCCTGGACGATGCCCGCCCCGGCCAACAATAGCATAAGCGCAATCAACAATCGCATCACAAACCCCTGCAAGCCTAGAACAAAGGCCGCCCGCCATCGACCGGCAAGATGTCGCCGGTGCTGAAGCGCAGGTGGGCGACAGCCGCAAACACCGCTTCCGCCACATCTTCCGCTTCGGCAATCCGCCCCAGCGGCGTTTTGGCTGCTTGCTCGGCGATCAGCGCTCGTGGCATGCGCTGGGCATATTCGCCATTGACCCAGCCCGGCGAGACCGAAAGCACGCGGATCTGTGGCGCCAATGCCCGCGCCAGCGAGCGAGTCATGCTGTCCATCGCCGCTTTGCTGGCACAATACGCCACATTGCTGCCCACGCCCGTGCGTCCGGCGATCGATGTAATGTTAATCACCACGCCGCCAGCGCCCGCCTGCAGCAATGGTTTCAAAGCGCGGATGCTGGCGAATGCGCCACGGAAGTTGACGCGGAAGATGCGGTCGATCAACGCATCGTCCAGCGCTAGCAAGTCGTCATGCGGCACGCTTTTGCTGATGCCGGCATTGTTGACCAGGATGTCCAGCCGCCCGTATGTTTCGCTCACCGCGCGCGTCAGCTGCTTTTGAGCCGCTGCATCGTCCACCGGGCAATGCAGAATCAGATGCCCAGCGCCAGCCAGCGACTCGGCTGTTGCCTGCGCCTTTTGCTCATCGCTGTTGTAGGTGATGACAATTTGCGCGCCGGCCGCCGCCAGCCTTCGACAGATAGCGCTGCCGATGCCGCCGCCACCGCCGGTTACGACTGCGATTTGCCCGCGCAAAGCGGTCATGCCATTTCCTTTAGAACGAGCGCATCGCTGCGGGCAGATGATCCACGCGGTTCATATAGTGCAGCACAGCTTGCCCGCGCACGATGTCGATGCGCGTAATCGCTGTATTGTTATGATAATAGCGCATGGAATGAGGGCGCGACGGCAATTGGTCAAACAGCGCCTTGATCAATACATCCAGGAAGCCGGCATGCGATACCAGCGCGGCAACCGCCTGCGAATCATCGCGCCGGCGCAATTCTCCCGCCACTTTGATAGCGCGGTAGTGGCTGTGCGTTTCTGGCTCCATGCCCAGCGCCGCATCGTACCAGCCGCTCTCTGTAACCGAATCGGCCAACTGCACGCGCGGGAATGCCTGGCTGATGGCTGTGCGCGTCATGCCGCCGAAGCCGCTGACATGCCCGTTTTGGCGCGCGAACAACCCGCCCTTCTCGTGCAAATCCAGCCAGATCTCCGGCTGCAAGTCCAATGCCTCGCCCAGCGGCTGCGATGTCAGCAGCGAGCGATACATGGCGCTGGTAAAAAGCTGCCCGATGTCGATCTCACCCGCAGACGCCTCGCTGCCCAGCCAGTCTGCCAGCCGCTCTCGCTGTTGATAACCCAGTTCGGTCAGGTCGGGGTCGACCTTGCGGCGGTGCATGGTGTCGACAGTCAGGGCGTTGTTTTCCGATTGCGCATGCCGTATCAAATATACTTGCATCAGACCTCCCGGCGCTCGCTTGCCAGCCATTGATTATAGGGCAGTCCGCCGCGATAGACAGGCTGGCCAGGTTAAGATCGTGTTAGGCGCAATTCCCGGTCTGCTGCGCTGCCCCCCAAACCCCTCCCCGAAGATGAGGGAGGGGCTGCCCCCCACCCCAAACCCCTCCCCCAAAATGAGGGAGGGGCTTCAAAACCTACTGAATCGCTGATACTCCCCTTCCCTCGTCCTGGGGGAAGGGGCCGGGGGATGGGGGCTTGGTAATCCGAGCCACAAAATTCGACACGCCCGCCTCTGTGCTATAGGCATCTTCTATGGTTACACTAGCGGCTGGCGGAACACAAACGGACATGCCATGCGCACAATCGTCACCCTCACCATGAACCCGGCGCTGGATGTATCCACCAGCATCCATTCGGTCGCGCCAGAGATCAAACTGCGCTGCGCCGCGCCGGGCTTTCATCCGGGTGGCGGCGGCATCAATGTTGCGCGCGCTGTGCATTTTCTGGGCGGGAAAGCCTGCGCTGTCTATGCGGCTGGCGGGCATACCGGCGAAAAATTGCGGCAACTGTTGACCGACGAAGGCATCGATCAACTCGCTCTGCCAATCGCCGGCACCACGCGCGAGAGCTTCACCTGCTACGAAGACAGCAGTGGCTTGCAATATCGCTTTACGTTGCCCGGTCCCGCGCTCAGCCAGCCAGAATGGCGCGCCTGCCTGGATGCCAGTCTGGACTTGCAGCCCGACTACCTGGTCGTCAGCGGCAGCCTGCCCAAAGGTGTCCCAAACGACTTCTACGCCCAACTGGCAATCCGCGCCCGCGCCCAGCAATGCCGCCTGCTTATCGACAGCGGGGGCGATGCCCTGCAAGCCGCGGGCAAGACCGGCGTGTTTTTGCTGAAGCCCAATCTGCGCGAACTCGAGCGGCTGGCGGGCGAAACGTTGGCTGACGAAGCGCAGATCAAGCAGGCGGCTCGGCGATTGATCGAGAGCGGCATGACGGAAGCTGTGCTTGTCTCGCTGGGAGCAGCTGGCGCCGCCTTGGCCACCCGCGCCGATTATGTGTCGCTGCGCGCGCCTATTGTGCCCATCCGCAGCAAAGTTGGCGCGGGCGACTGCATGGTTGGCGGCCTCGCGCTGGCATTGGCGCAAGGGCGGAATCTGCTGGATGCGGCGCGCTTTGGCGTGGCTGCTGGCAGCGCTGCCGTCATGACGCCGGGCACGCAGCTGTGTCGCAAAGACGATGCCGAGCGCCTGTACGCGCAGATGGCGAAACCCCCCTTGGTCCCCCCATAGCCATGCGGGGCAGGACAATTTTTTCTACCCCATCCCCTGACCTTCGCCATATCAATGGAGAAGGGTGACTCGTCGAGAAACCTGTGCGATGATTGCTAATCTATAAGATATCGAGCATCAGAATTCAGCTTCTCTGAATGCGCTCCCCCTCCCTGATGCTTCGGGGAGGGGGTTGGGGGGAGGGGTAGGCATAAGCGGGCGGCTGAAGAACGATCGAGCAACTTGTCTATCGTAGAGGAGAAGCACCATGTCCACCATTCGCGCTCGCAATGTCAATCATCCCGAGCACCGCGAAAATCTGAAGTCCGACAAATATCAGATCATTCGCCAAGCCATGCTGACGGCGCTGCCTGCATCCAGTTGGATGCCTTTCAGCGAGCTGGAAGACAAAGTGCGCGACCACTTGCAAAGGCAGGCTGTGCCAAAGTCGCTCTTCCCCAAGCCGGGCTCGGTGCGCTGGTATTGCAAAGCGGTGCAGCTCGACCTAGAAGCGCGCGGGGAAATCGAGCGACAGCCGAAAAAGTCGCCCCTGCACCTGCGCAAATGCGCCAAAAGCTAACCGCAGTCGACCAAGCCCTCCCGAATGCGCAGGGCGCTGTCCCATTGCCGCTGCCATTCATCGAGGTAAAGCGCGGCGATATCTGGATGGCGGATGATGAGCAGATTCTCGTCATTGCTGCGGATGGCGCTGTTGGAGAAGTTGAACGAGCCAGTGATCACCGTTTGCTGGTCTATGATGATCACTTTGTGATGCAGATAGTTGGCATTGCCGTCTTGCCGCACGTCCGCGCCAGCGCAGTACAGGGTCGGCATGACGCTCCAGTCCGCCAGGCTGCTGCGCCGTTCAAATAGGCCGCGCACACGCACATCGCGCTCTTCTGTTTGCCGCAGCATGGCCAGCGCCAGTTCATCCAGCGAATAGACGAAAGCCATAAAGTCGATGCTGTGACGCGCCGAGGCGATTGCGTTCAGCAGCGCGGCGATTTCATCGCCCTCTGCGCCGAATATCACACTGACTTGGCCAGTCCCCAGCGCGAAAGACTGCATGCCATCGTCGGTCGAGCGCACGCCAAACTCTCCGCGCAGGAACATCTCCTCAAACTCGGCTCGAAAGGCAGCGACCGCTCGCGCATCGTCCAGCACCAGGACATTGTTGTTGTGCCGGTACGCGCCATTGATGGTGTAATTCATTGAACCTGTCCAGACCGCTTTCTCGTCGAGGATCATGAATTTGTTGTGCATCAAGGCGCTGCGCCCATCGTCGATTATCGACAGTCCCGCCTCGAGCAGCCGTGGCAGGTCGCTTGCTTCGTTATGCAAGCCATGTTCATCGTCGGTCACCAGGCGCACAGCCACACCGCGCCGATGCGCCGCCAGGATGGCATCCGCGATTGTCGGGTTGTCCAGGTCGAAGGCAGCGATATCCAGGCTCACGCGCGTATTGTCGATGGCATTAGCCAACAGGCTGTCGATGCCGCCACGAAAATCTGCGCGTTTTGCTTTGGAAAATGGCTCGGTGAAATATAGCTGCCAGCCCTCGCCGCTATAGCCGCGCCCAAAGTCCAGCTCTATCTGGCTGCTGCGCCAGACTCGCGTCTGCGCCAGATCATCCTGCGCTCGGATCCGTTCTTTCTGCACAGATTGCAGAACGACCAGCAACATGCCCAGCGCCAGGCTGACAAATGCCAGCAGCCAGCGCAGGCCACGCCAGCTTGTTGAATGTTTGCGCAAATCGTCCATCCTGCGCGATTGTAGCGGCATCGCCCCAGCCAACTCAAGCTTAAGCGCCGACTGCCTCTGTGCTATACTGCTTGCGTTTCTGTGCAGAGAGCGATGAGTCTATGTCGCTGTTGACAGCCGAGCGACTCAGCAAATTCTACGCTGCGGACGAAGTCTTCAGCGAGATCAGCCTGGCTGTCCCGCAGGGAGCGCGCATCGCCCTGGTCGGTCCCAACGGCGCAGGCAAGACCTCGCTCATCAATCTGCTGGCTGGCATCGACCAGCCCACCAGCGGCGGAGTCCACCTGGCGAGGCGCGCGCGTCTGGGCTACCTTCCCCAGCGACCAGAATTGGCTGGCGAACACTCGCTCTGGCAAGAGCAATTGACCGCCTTTGTCGAACTGCGCGCAATGGAAGACCGTCTGAATTCGCTGGAACAACGGATGGCAAGCCCCGCCCACTTTGATGCCGCGCTGGCAGCGTATGGTCCGCTGCAAGCCGAATTCGAGCTGCTGGGCGGCTATACCTATGCAACGCGCATCAAGATGATCTTGAGCGGGCTGGGCTTCGCCGAGTCTGAATATGACATGCCCCTGCCGACCCTGTCTGGCGGACAAAAGACGCGCGCCCTGCTGGCTCGGCTGCTGCTGGAAGCGCCCGACCTGCTCATCCTGGACGAACCGACCAACCACCTGGATATCGCAGCGGTCGAATGGCTTGAGAAAACGTTGGCCGCCTACTCGGGCGCCGTGATCGCCGTCAGCCACGACCGTTATTTCATCGACCATTACGCGACAGTGATTTGGGAGCTCGAGCGCGGACGCATGCAAGTCTTCCGCGGCAATTACAGCGCCTGGCAGCGACAGCGCGCTACCCAACGCGAGACCTTGCGCCACGAATATTATTGGCAGCAAGAGTTCATCCGCAAAGAGCTGGCGTTCATCCGCCGACACATGGGCAGCCAGCGCACCGCCCAAGCCAAAGGTCGCCTCAAAAAGCTGGAAACCATGCGCAAACGCGGGCTCATCCTGGAGAGCGGCCCAAAAAACCGGGCGCAGATGCACATCGACATGGGCGCAGCGCAGCGCAGTGGCGACCAGGTCATCATCGCGCGTGAATTGCAGATCGGCTATGCTGCGGCGCGTCCCCTGTTGACACTGCCCGATTTGCTGGTGCTGCGCGGCGAGACTGTCGCTATCATCGGTCCCAACGGCATCGGCAAGTCGACGCTGCTGAAGACCCTGTGTGGCGCGTTGATGCCGCTGGCGGGCACGGTGCGGCTGGGCGCGCGCGTCAAAGCCGGCTACTTCGCCCAGGCGCACGAAAACCTCAATGCCAACAACTCGCTGTTGGACGAGCTCTTTCGCATCAAGCCCATGCCCAATTCTCAGGCGCGCGACTGGCTGGGGCGTTTTCTATTTAGCGGCGAAGATGTCTTCCGCCCGGTGTCGTCGCTGTCTGGCGGCGAACGGGGCAGGCTGGCGCTGGCGAAGCTGGCGCTGCAAGGCGCAAACCTGCTGCTGCTGGACGAGCCAACCAATCACCTGGATATCGACAGCCAGGATGTGCTGCAAGCCGTGTTGGCTCGCTTCGGCGGGACGATCTTGCTCGTCAGCCACGACCGTTACCTGATCGACGCCTTGGCCACGCAGGTCTGGGAGATGCTGCCCGGCGAGCTCTTCGTGACAGATGGCGGCTACCAGCAACATCTGCGCGCGCGTCAAAGTCGTCAGCAGCCGCCCGATGAGTTGGCGAGCGCCCCAAGCAACGGGCAGCGCGGCAAACAACCAGCCAGCTACAAATCCAAAGTCAACGACCTCAATCCTTATGAAGCCAGCATCCGCGCCGAAGAACTGGAAGCGCAAATCGGCAATCTCGAAGCCAGCATGAGCGAGATCACCGTCCGACTGGAAGCCGCCAGCCGCTCTGCCGACGCCGACCAGGTGCGCGCGCTGGGAGAAGCCTATTCAAAAGCCGAAGCGGAATTGACTGCCGCGTTGGACGAGTGGAGCCAGCTGGTGGATTGAGGTCGGCTCTGTGTCAAATGCGCCCGATGTGGTAAAAGGACAAACAGCGCACACCGACTTCCAACGCCCAAACAAGGAGCGGCATTTTGGACATCTCGTATTATGGCGGCAGTTGCTTTCGCATCACCGAGCGTGGGCATACCAGCATCTTGACCGACCCACATCTGCCCGAAGAGCGCCTGGCCGCGCTGCACTTAAAAGCCGACCTGGTGACGCTCAGCCACGAAGCAGACCCTCAGCAGTTGGCGCAAATTCGCGACCGTCAATACACAATCACTGGCGCGGGCGAATACGAAGTCGGCGAACTCTTCGTGACGGGCCTGCCGCTGCACCGCTATGCTGAAGCCACAGCCAGCATCTTGCACAATGTGGCTTACATCATTGAATATCCCAACGGTCTCACCTTGCTGCATCTGGGCGCGTTGAATGCTCCGCCCGACTTGTCTATCGCCGAGCAGTTGGACGAAGTGCACGCGTTACTGCTGCCTATCGGCGGCGAACAGCTCAGCGGCGACCAAATGGCTGACTTGATCAGCGCCATCGAGCCGACCTTCGTCATCCCCATGCGCCATGCCTGCTTGCCCCAGGCGGAGTATCCCGAGGCGCTCGAGGCATTTATGAAAGCTATGGGCGCGGGCGAGATCGCCGAGCAGGACAGCCTGCGACTTTCCACCTCGACTTTGCCAGAAACGACCCAAATCGCCCTGCTGCGCGCCATCCAGCCCAAGAGTTAGGCATTTGCAAATCTGCGCGCGCCTTTATGCGCTATAGTTAGCGCAGGCTGTCTACCGAACGAGGTCAAAGCCATGCGAGACGGCAATATCAAGCTGTTGATGAGCTGGGATATCAAACCTGGCCTGGATCAAGAATACTTTGAATTTGTCATGCGCGAGTGGGTGCCCAGCTCGACCAAGCTGGGTTTGACGCCTATCGAGGCTTGGTACAATATCTATGCCAGCGGCGATATCCCGCGCATCATGGCTGGCGCGCTGGCTGCCGACGAAAGCGCCATGCGCGATATCCTCACCAGCGACGACTGGCACGATCTGCAAGACAAACTGCTGGATTATGTCGAAAACTACAGCCAGAAGATCGTGCGCGTCACGGGCGAATATCAACTATAGCAACATCTTCCAAATTACAGACAGCAAAGGGCGACCGCGAGATCGCCCTTTTTTGGTGATTCATTTGCCCCCGAACGAGTCTGGGGCAGGTAAAGCGGAGATCAGCCGCCCATGGCCTGGCGCAATGTGCCGCAGGCCGGGCAACTGCCATCTGGTCGCACGATGGCATAGCCAGCTTGTGGATCGCAGCCGAAGTCAGTCGTCACCCAGTGCGTAAAGTCGACATTCCACACGATCATCATGCGCGTATTCTGTCCGCGCAGATAATTGACCGTGCCACGCAGCCACTCGGCCTGCTCGCCCACGGATGTCGTGTTGCCCCAGGCGAAGTTTTGGCAGAGTGGTTGGAAGCCATCTGGCGAAACATAACCGATCTCGGTGAAGCACAAGGGCTTGCCCGGGAAGGTGCTGCGGTACAAATTGGTTAGGGCGGGCAGGTAGTAGCTATAGTGGCCGCTGGGTCCGCCAGTCGTGGCTGTCGGCGGCAAAAAGCCGTTGTTCCAATGCACGCCGACACAGTCCATGTAATTGGCTGCGCCCGCCGCCGCCATCTGCCGGATGTAGGTGTCATCGTTGCAGCCATCGTGGCCACAGCCGGCTCCACCCCAATAGCCGGTTGGCGATGGCGCTGCGCTGATAACCATGGTGCCCGGGCTGGCAGACTTGATCGCGTTGAAGGCAGCCGCCAGCATTTGTGTGTAGTTGGCGCCGTTGATATGACCGTGGGGCCACTCATGCCCGATATTCGTTTCGTTCCATACCTCTATGGCATCTGCGCCATGCCGCGCCAAACCCGCCAGGAAGCCCGCAAAATCGTTGTAGACCTGGCCCGGGTTGGAGGCCAGACGGCCATGAATATTGTGGTCGCCGACTACACTGAGCAGGATTTTGAAGCCCAGGCCGTGCGCATGGTCGATCCACGATTTGAAGTCATCGGGACTCTGACCGCCCCAACGCACTTGCCGCTTGACCCAGCTCATACCCGCGTGGCGCATTTCGTTGACCTTGTTGAAGTGCGCAACTTGTCCGCCCAACTCAAAGCCGCCCGAAACCGACGGTCCTGTCACTGGCGGTGGGGCGGGCGCGCCAGTTTCTGCCGGAGCAGGCGCTGGCGGTGGCTCTGGCGGTCCAGGCACTTGCAGCACTTGTCCGACCTTAAGGTCGTCAGGATTTTCGATGCCGTTCATCCGCGCCAGTTCAAAATAGGTCATGTCATAGCGGGCGGCGATCTCTGCCAGTGAGTCGCCCGGCTGCACGGTGTAGGTCGTGGTGCTCGCCGGCGCGGCCGGAGCGGCCGGAGCGCCGACAGCAGGCGCGGCAGCTCCACCTATTGCGGGCACAATCAGCACTTGCCCCGCATGCAAGATATACGGCTCTGTCAGCCCGTTCAACTCAGCCAGGCGGAGGTAGGTGGTCTGATAATTCGCGGCGATCAAAGCCAGAAAATCGCCACGTTGCACAGTATAGACGGCATTGCCAGCGGGCGCGGCCGGGGCGGGTGACCCGCTTGTGCCGCCAGCGACAGGGACGACAGTGCCGGGAATGATGATCTGGTTGCCGCGATGGATGACCGAACTCATGGTCATCCCGTTCTGTTGCAGCAGGTCGGCCAGATTCACATTATAGCGCGATGCGATGTTGGAGAGCGAATCGCCACGCTGGACGATGTGCACTTGCTGTGCCGCGACAGTCGCCGTGCCCAGCGAAATCAACGCCAGCAGGCTCAATAACAAAATGGTAAGTCGACGCATGGTTGCTCCTGTCCCTTGCTTGCGAAGTGTTTGCGGTTACGGATTGTAGTACAAAATCGGCGAGTATGCTTGAGCGAATCGACTACTTCGCCAGCCTGCTGCCGTCACAAACTGCGCGCCGCGGCTCAATGACCGATTTCCAGGCCCCGGTCGACCACTGGCAAGCGCGCATCCAGGGCTGGCAATGTCTCTGCCAACCAGGCGTAGTGTGGATCATCGCTGTGGGCGAAGTCGCGCGTAGAGCCAGCCAAGAAGTTCAATGTATAGGTCGTCGTGCCGGGGGCGCTGACCAGTGTGTAGTAGCCTTCGGGCATCAAAATCAGGTCGTGTTGTCGCGCCAGCATGGTCGCATCCCAGCTTTGGTCGGCGGCATAAACGCGCTGGAAAGCATAGCCGGTTGGGCGGTCGAACTTGTAGAAGCTAAAGCGGTGCAACTGCGCCTCGAGCACATTGCCCCGTTCATCTGTGCGGTGCGTGTCATGCTTGTGCGGCGGGATGCTCGACCAGTTGCCGCCCGGCGTGTACAGCTCATAAGCCAGCAGCCTCGATGCGGGGAAGCCGCCGCCGACCAGCCGGCACATCTGCCGCGAGCAATTGCCGCCGCCCAGCATGTGCAGCTCTACATCTTGTGGCGTGATCAAACGAGCCGGGTTTTCCACTTCGGCTGGCACCCAGCACGAGGCAAACTCGAAATTGTCGCTCAGCGACTCGATTTCGAATTCTGTATTTGGCGGCAGATAGACGGCATAGGGCAGGCCCCTGAAGACATCTGCGCGCCGTCCGATATTCTCGAAGTCGCCGCGGTTGGTGCGGATTGTGCAACGTCCACCCAGCACGACCGCGACATATTCGAAGTTATCGATGGCGATTTCGAATGTCTTGCCCGTGCCCAGCCGCACCGCAGCGAAGTTGAGCGTGTCCCAGCCAGCGCGCCGCGCATCCAATGCCGCGAATGCCCCCGCCCGACCGGTGTCATTGGCGAGGATGTGCAAGCTGTCTGCTGTATAGGTCGCCATGGTTGCCTTTCCTGGTTGCCTTTCCTGGTTGCTGCGTCCGCCGCCTTCAGGTAACCAGGCCGCGGGTCACGCGCATGAACATCTGCTCCAGGTCTTTTTCTTCTTCGTTGAAGCCCAGCAGCGGCACACCACCCGCGAAGAGCTGCTGGCTAAAAGCGCCCAGTTCTTCATCGCTGCCGGCGAAATCGACCCGCACTCGCGACCGCCCATTGCGCGGGGTGATGGTCTCTGCTGTTACCACCTGCGCCAGGCCGCTGGCCAGCGAAAGCACTTTTTCGGCTGCGCTGTTGTCCATGACAGTGATGATAATTTCACGATGCGCCATCAGTTGCTGCCGCAGTTGGTCGATGCTGCCCTGCATGATGATCTCGCCGGCTTCGATGATGCCAATATGCGAACAGACATCTTCTACATCAGCCAGAATATGCGACGAGAAGAAAATCGTCTTGCCCATGTTGGCCAGTTCGCCCAGCAGCTCGCGGATTTCTACACGCGCTCGCGGGTCCAAGCCCGAGGCCGGCTCGTCCAATACCAGCACTTGCGGGTCGTGCGCCAGTGTACGCGCCAGTGACAAGCGCTGCTTCATGCCGCGGCTGAGCTTGTCGACCATGTCCTCGCGCCGATGCTGCAAGTCGACCAGTTCCAGCAGGTCTGCCACCAATGTCTTGCGCTTCTTTTCGGGGATGTCATAACAAGCGGCGAAGAAATCCAGGTATTCCCAGACGCGCAGGTCTTCATAAACGCCGAATTCATCGGGCATATAGCCGATGGCGCGGCGAACTTCGCGGCGGTCTTCGTACACCGAATGCCCGGCCACCCAGGCTTCTCCTGCCGATGGGCGCGTCAAGGTAGTCAATATGCGCATGGTGGTGGTTTTGCCAGCGCCATTGGGACCCACAAAGCCGTATATCGAGCCAGCCGGCACCTCCAGCGAAATGCCGCGCAGGGCATGAAAATTGCCGAAAGACTTGTGCAGCCCGCTTGTCCGTATGATCGTGTCCATCGCCGCTCCTCAGTATTGCCCGGTTTGGGCGATGCGAATACCTCGCACGCGCACTGTGCCCATGCCGCCGCCATGCTGCAAGCGCAGACGCACTGTTTGGCCTGGTCCCAGGTATGGCGCAGGCTCTGCCAACTCCAGCACATTGCCATCGCGATAGCCAAAGACATCGTATTCGCCGCGCGTCCAATTATACAAATGTACTTCCAGCGACTGCGTGAAGCCGCCGCCACGATCGACTTCGACCTGCATATGCTCCACCTGCGTCATGGCCAGGCCGGGCAGCGGCTGAAAAAGGAAAGTGACCGCGCCGTCTTCGTACAGGCTGAAGTTGTCTGTGCCATTGTCGGCCAAGCCCTGTCGGTCCAGCGCCATCCAGCTGAAGTGCTCGGTTGTCAAGGTGGCGCGCCGCTCGGGCAGGGTGACTTCGACCGCCAGCTCGATGATATAGAGCGTGGTATCGACTGAGCTCCAGGCAGCGCCTTCAATCTCCAGGTCGCGCGTCCAGGCATCGCTCCAGCCCAGCAGGTACAGACCTGTGCCCCGCGCCGTAGACGCAAATTCATCGCGCATGAAACTGGCCAGGAAAGATTGTTCGCGCGCCAACTGCCGTTCGCCCACCGACTCCGCGCTGAAAAAAGCCCGCGTGCGCAGGTAGCGCGAGCCCTGCAAATCCTTGATGCTGATATTGCGGTCACTGCCAGTAAAAGGCGACTGCGCGCCATAAAGCGCCGAGACATTCAGTTCCAGCGGATTGGGCTGGGCGGGACGGTCGGCAAGGTCGGCGCGTAACTCGTCTCGTCCCAGCGGCAGGATAGCGCCGGGAGCAAAGTCTTCTCCCAGCGCGTGCGAAAAACCAGCGCCAACGATCACTGCATCGCGCAGGGTGACCTGGCTGCGATTGCTGATCGCGCCCTGGAAAGTCGGCAGCATGCGCCCGCTTTCGCCGATATCGAAAGACAGCGTGAAACTGCCGCCGATATCGGGTTTGGCGATATGCCCGCTGGCGCTAAAATTGGCGAAGATGCCGCCATCGATGGTGAATTCGTCGGCGCTGAAGCGCGCGCTTTGGGCGATCTCGGTCGCGGTCTGGATGGTGTTGCTGGCGAAGATGCTGGTGGGCGCTGTCGCCCCGGCCACCGCCAAAAAGCTGCCTTCGGGCAGGCTCAATGAATAGGTGGCGCGCCGCGGCGAAAGCAAACCGATAACCTGCCGCAGCCGGGCATCATCGCGGTCGGCAGTAGACTCGACAACTGTCAGGCGGCTGACGATGACTTCTGCGCCGCGCAGGTTGAAGCCGACAGTCCAGGCGATCAGGGTGAAACTGACGATGACCAGCGGGATGGTCAACCAGCCCCAGCCCGGACGCCGCAACCGCGCAAGCAGGACATAATTCAGCGGGCCGATCAAAATGATGTACAGCGCCAGGAACAGGCAGAGTGTCTGCAGTGGCGGCAACAAATCCACCCCGGGCAGATTGGCGACAGCTTCTGCGCCCCAGGTCGACTGGGTGAAGTTGTTGCGCCAGGATGGCTGTGGCGAGCGCGTCAGCAGCAATTTGCGCCACAATTCGTTTAATCCATCCCAGCGAGCCAGCGGTGCCAGGCTTGGGTCTGCCGCCAGAAAATCAACTAGGCCAGCGCCCAATTTGCGGCGGATCAACAGCGGAATGCCAGCTTGTTCGACCAGCACGGTCGCGCCGTCCGCCAGTTGCCCACGCGCGACAATGGCCGGACCTGGCAGTTCGGACCGCTTGTCGCCGGCGTATCGCGCCAGTTCGCTCAGGTCAGCAATGGCTTGCGCTTCTCGTGGCGACAAAGGCAAGATCGCGTCCAGCGCGCTGGCGGTGGCTGCGGCACTGGGTCCGCCGCCCACCAGCAGGTGACCACCGTCCGCCACCCATTGCTCGATGGCTTCTCGTTGCCCAAGCGATAGACTCGCACTGTCGATATTCAGCAGCATCAACATATCCAGCGAGGCCAGCGATTGCGCGCGCTCGGGCAGGTTGGACAGGCTCCAAATGGCTTGCTCGGCGCGGTAACCGCCGATGTGAACGCCCGTCAAGCTGGGGGCGATTGTGTTCGGGCCCGTTACAACGGCATATAGCTGCTCGCCGCGTTGCAAGTCAAAAAGGGGCGCATCGCGCGCTGCTCGTACGCCGCCGTTTTCGTCGATCAGTTCGACGCGGATCTGGTCGGGATACGTGCGCGCCTGGATGTTGAGCGTGGCGGTTTTCTGCGCGCCGCTGGGCAGCTCGACCGGTGTGCTGAATGCGTTGCCTACGACAATGCCAGACGTCTCGGGGCGCACCACCAGCCGTCCACGCAGCGACTCGCCATTGTTGGTCATGGCGACTCGCACCGGCGTCCAGTCGTCGGGACGAAAATAGCCGTTGAAGCCGGCATCAATCGTCAACTCGACAACATCGCGGAAGTTGTCTTGGGCAGCGGACGGTTGCACCAGCAGCGCGCCCAGAAGCAATATGGCGATGCTCAATAGCCGCGGCATGGCTGGCCCCGCATTTTGGCATATACAGGCTGTATTGTAGCACGGGCTTGCGCAGGCGTTACCCTCGCTGGCCAATCGCGCTAAATTTACACAGAGGACGCAGAGTTCACAGAGATTTTACGCAGATTGTGCCTCTGCCAGACGCTGCGGAGGGGGGTACGGCAACCCCTCCCCCAGCCCCTCCCCGACGAGTCAGGGAGGGTAGCTAAGACCCCTCCCCCAGCCCCTCCCCGACGAGTCAGGGAGGGGAGTCAAGGGTTGTGCCTCCCCCTGACCTGTCGGGGGGATTGAGGGGGGGGGTAAAAAACGCTGGCGTGGTTTGCGCTATAATCGCGAACAGAATTCCGCGACCAGCCGAATGAAGGAGAACCTGCCATGCCCTACCAAGCCGCGCAATCGCGCTACGACTCCATTGAATATCGCCGCAGTGGCAAGAGCGGACTGCTGTTGCCCGCCATCTCGCTGGGAATCTGGTGGAACTTCGGCGGCAACGACCTGCTGGAAAATTCGCGCGATATGCTGCGCACGGCCTTTGATCTGGGCGTCACCCACATCGATATCGCCAACAATTATGGCCCGCCACCCGGCAGCGCCGAAGACACCTTTGGGACCATCTATCGTCAAGATCTCGCGCCCTACCGCGATGAGCTGATCGTCTCCAACAAAGCCGGCTATCGCATGTGGCCCGGACCCTATGGCGAGTGGGGCTCTCGCAAATACTTGATCGCCAGCTGCGACCAGAGTCTCAAACGCACCGGGCTGGATTACTTCGATATCTTTTACAGCCATCGTCCCGACCCCGATACGCCGCTGGAAGAGACCATGTCGGCGCTCGACTATATCGTGCGCAGCGGCCGCGCTCTCTATGCCGGCATCTCCAGTTATCGCCCCGAGATGACCAAACAGGCTGTCGAACTCTTGCGGGAGCTGGGCACGCCCTGCTTGATTCACCAGCCGCGCTACAACATGTTCGACCGCTGGATCGAAGACGGCTTGCTTGATGTGCTGGGGCAGGCGGGAGTCGGCTGCATCTGCTTCTCGCCGCTTGATCAAGGTATTTTGACCAACAAGTACATTGACGCCGTGCCGGGCGATTCGCGCGCGATAAAAAATCAATGGAGCGATAAATTGCCGGCCGCCAAGCTCGACAAAGTGCGCGCATTGAACGAAATCGCCCGGGAACGCGGACAGAATATGGCGCAACTGGCGCTGGCCTGGACCTTGCGCCACCCGCAGATGACATCGGCTTTGATCGGCGCAAGCAAACCGGCGCAAATCGTGGATGCCGTGGGCGCGCTGGACAATCTAGACTTTAGCGACGAGGAACTGGCGCGAATCGAAGCCATCCTCGCTGGCTAGATGTCGCTGCTGATCATCGATCTGGGCAGTTCATCGGCGCGGGCGCTGCTATTTGCCGACGATGCGCGTCTGCTGCCGGGCGCTGTCGCAAGCCGGAAGCACGTTTTCGCCAGTGACAGCGAAGGCCGGTCCACAGCCGATGCCGAGCAGCTGCGCGCGCTGGTGGAAGGCTGCATTGACGAGATCTTGCAGCATCCATCCGCCGCCAATATCCGCGCGGTGGGCATGGCCTGCTTCGTCGGCAACTGGCTGGGCATCGCTGCCGATGGACGGGCTTGCACGCCGCTGTTTACTTATGCCGATACGCGCAGCCACGGGCAAATCCCGCAGTTGCTGGAAAAACTGGCTGGCCATGCAGGCACCTATCATCAAACGACCGGCTGCCGGCTGCATACCGCCTACTTGCCCGCGCAATACAACTGGCTGTGCCATCACGAGCCCGCAGCCGCAGCGCGAATCCAGCGCATCAGCGATATTGGAAGTTACTTGTATGCGCGCTGGTTTGGGCGCGACATGCCCACGAGCTTGTCTGTCGCCAGCTGGACAGGGTTGCTGGATAGCGAAAATTGTCGATGGCACATCGACTATGCACAAAAGCTGTGCGGCGCTGGGTTGCCGCCGAGATTGCCGGCGCTGGCGGATTATGATGCTGCGCAGCGTGGCTTGACAGCTGCCTATGCTCGGCGTTGGCGAGCCCTGCGCGATGTGCCTTTCTTCCTGGCTGTGGGCGATGGCGCGGCTGCCAATGTGGGTTCGGGCGCGGTGGACGCGCGGCATATCGCCCTGACCATCGGCACAACGGCGGCTCTGCGCGCAGTGAAAGCGGTGCAGCACGTGCCGGCTGGCTTGTGGCGCTACCTGGTGAGCGCAGATATGCCTTTGGTCGGCGGCGCGACCAGCGAGGGCGGCAATGTCTATCAATGGCTGTGGCGCGACCTGCTGCGCGAGACAGACGACCTGGACACCCAGTTGCTTGCCCGTCCGCCTGCTGTGCATGGCCTGGTCGTGCTGCCGCTGCTGGCGGGAGAGCGCGCGCCGGGCTGGCAAACCGATGCCAGCGGCACCATCCATGGCCTGCGTCGCAGCACCGACCGGCTCGACCTGTTGCAAGCGCATCTGGAAGCGGTGGCGCTGCGACTGTCGCTTGTCTATCGGCAACTGAGGTCGCCCGAGGCGCGTGTGCTGGCGGGGGGTGGCGCGCTGAATGCTTCAAAAGCCTGGGCGCAAATGCTGGCAGATGCGTTTGATTGCCCCATCTTGCTGCTGGCAGAAAGCGAGGTTACGGCGAGTGGTATCGCGCTGATGATTCGGCACAGCCTGGATGGGGTGGCGCTGGCTGCGGAGCCCCCGCAAATCAGCCGCACCGTGCAGCCGGAACCAGCGCGAGTCGCGACAATGCGCGCCGCCGCAGAACGCCAGTCCGAGCTGTATCGGCGCTTGTATGGGTGATGCGTCATGGCCTACGACATCGTGAACTGGCGGTTGAACCCCTCCCCCTGACCCGTCGTGGGGACTGAGGGGGTCAAAGCCAACCCCTCCCCCAGCCCCTCCCCGTCAGGACAGGGAGGGTAGCCAATGCCTTATGCTCCTCCCGACCCGACAGGTGGATTGATGGGGTGTGAAAAGCCCCTCCCTCATTTTGGGGGAGGGGTTTGGGGTGGGGGCAG
>JAJDZQ010000056.1 GCA_022824565.1 Anaerolineae bacterium
TTCATTCTAGCCCATCCCCAGCCCTTCCCCATATCAACAGAGAAGGGTGACTTGTCGAGAAACCTGTGCGTTTATTGCTAATCTGCAAGAAATTGAGCATCAGATTTCATTTTCTCTGCATGCGCTCCCCCTCCCTGATGCTTCGGGGTGGGGTAGCCCCTCCCGCATATTTGGGGAGGGGTTTGGGGTGGGGACATAGCAGCGCGCATCCAGCAACTTCGCCACTGCCCCGTTACCGCGTAAATGCCCGCCTTACTTCGCGTATTCCACGCGGCGCGTCTCGCGGATGACATGCACTTTGATCTGCCCGGGATATTGCATGTCGGTTTCGATCTGCTTGGCGATATCGCGCGCCAGTTGAATCGAAGCGTAGTCGTCCACCACTTCGGGCCGCACGATGATGCGCACTTCTCGACCGGCCTGCAGGGCATAACTTTGCTCGACACCGTCAAACGAGTCGGCGATCTCTTCCAGCTGTTTGACTCGGCGGATATAGCCATCGAGGCTTTCGCGGCGGGCGCCGGGCCTCGCTCCAGAGATGGCATCGGCAGCCTCGACAATGAAGGCTTCTACGCATTCTTTTTCGACCTCGTGATGATGCGCGGCGATGCAATTCACGACTGCGTCCTTGACACCGTAGCGCTTGACGAAATCTGCGCCGATCATGGCGTGCGTGCCTTCGACATTATGGTCGATTGCCTTGCCGATATCGTGCATCAAGCCGCCCATCTTGGCGATATTGACATTCGCGCCCAGCTCCATGGCAATCATGCCGGCGATATGCGCTGTTTCGACGGCGTGCGCATGCTGGTTTTGCCCATAGCTAGTGCGAAACTTCAGAGTGCCCAGCAGTTTCAAGATTTCGGCATGCAAGCCATGCACGCCGGTTTCATAAGCGGCTCGTTCGCCTTCTTCTTTGATGATCTTGTCGACTTCGGCGCGGGTATCTTCCACCAGTTTCTCGATGCGCGCGGGATGGATGCGCCCATCGACCACCAGCTTGGCCATCGTGCGCTTGGCGACCTCGCGGCGGACGGGGTCAAAGCTGCTGATTGACACCGATTCGGGCGAATCATCGACGACGACATCGACGCCGGTGGCCAGTTCAAAAGAGCGGATGTTGCGCCCGTTGCGACCGATGATGCGGCCTTTCATATCATCGCTGGGCAGGTGCACGACACTGACCGAGATCTCGCTGACATGCTCGGATGCCAGGCGCTGGATAGCCATAGATATCAAGCTGCGGGCGCGTTGGTCGGCGGTTTCGCGGGCTTCGGCTTCGACCTGGCGAATGATGCGCGCCATATCGTTGCGTGCGTCCAGTTCAATCGAATCCAAGAGCTGCTGCCGCGCTTCGTCGACTGTCATCTGGGCGATGACTTGCAGCTTGTCGAGCATGACCGCTTCGGACTTTTTGATCTCGTTTTCTTTGCGGTCGAGGCGGCTTTGGCGCTTGTTCAATTGCTGGTCGCGCTGGTCGAGCCGCTCCATGCGCTTGTCGAGGTCGCCACGCCGTCTCTGGATGCGTTCGTCTTCTTCGTCCAGGTCGCGCCGACGCCGCAAGATTTTTGCATCGGCATCACTGATGCGCAGACGGGCGCTTCGTTCGCCTTCGGCAATGAGTTTTGCTTGTTCGGTTTCGGCGTTTTTGAGCAGCTCCTTGGCATCATTGGATGCTTTAAGCAGGGCGCTATTGCCCTCTTCCTGCTGTTGTGTCAGCAGATTCTGCACTGCGCGGCGGCTGCCGATGAGATATCCCGCTCCAACCCCGACCAGCGCTGTGACAACTGCAAGTATGATTTCCATATTGGTTTGACGGTATCCAGTGGATACATTCGTCCATGCTCCTTTCCTGTTTAATCCGGCAAATGTCGACCGACATCATGCCTCGGCTTCAATGTGAAAGTAGTCGCTGTCGCTTTCAGCGAGCTCTTGCAGGCAGCGCAAAGTTACCTCCCGAATGGTTTCAGCATCAAATCCTCGCCGCATCAGCGCGCCACCCAGCTTGTGGCGAAATGCGCGAGGCGTCTGACCACGATACCGCGAAAGACGCGATTGCGCCGCGCGATACGCCGCATCCGTTTCGTCCAGGCGGTCCAGCGCCTCGTCGATTATGGCCTCCGCCACGCCCTTCTGCCGCAGCTGATAACGCAATGCTCGCGCCGCCATCGGCTTGTGACGCTGCCGCTGGTCGACCCAATAGCGAGCAAATTCAACATCATCGAGCCAGGCGCGCTCTTGCAACCGCTCCAGCACCTGCGCAATGACCGGCTGCCCCACTTCTTTGGAAATCAAATAGCGGCGAACTTCATGGGCGCTGCGCGGACGATACGCCAAAAAACGGGTTGCCCGGTCATAGGCATTCTGCAGCGCGCTGGCTTCCATCAAAGTCACGATTTCCTGCTGACACAATTCTTGCCCGCAGCGCAGCCCAGCCGCATCCAGCAATGGCAACTGGAAAGCAAATTCGTCATCCAGATAAAGCTTGACGCGTTCCTGGTTGCGGCGGTGCGTCTTCAAGGCGGTGATAACAGGCATCGCATTCATCCGGCAGGTTTCGCTGCCACATTGATTCTGCGCGCATGCCGGGCAATTTGTCGCGTCGAGCACCAACAGCTGTGGACATCCTGGCTGCGTCAAGAAGGATCGGCTGGACCCGACGCAGCAATTCCATTTCAATCGTTTACGGTTTCGCGCCAGTTCTTTCTGCTGTGAATCACTTTCGTCATTTGCGTTCGCCGGCACCCAACACCGTCTCACGATTGGCTGTTCGTTCGCTAGAAATTTGCGCGGCATTCTCCAGCCACCAGCCAAAGCTACCCAAAGGTCCACTGGGCTTTGCTCAAGCTGGCTCCATACCGATCGTCTTGCTACTGCTCCCAACAATAGTGCATGGTTCGGTCGCTGGTCTTGCTTTGCATTGCGCATTGGCTTGACAGAAACTGCGTCCACAAGCCCGTTCATAACTTAGTATACTGCAAACATCGGATAAGAGTAGCGAAAACCAATGCAATGCGCAGGCTTTGCAGAAAGGCATAGCGCGCAGACATGGCACGCGGCACACGCGGCATCCTGGTTACGGGCGGCGGCAGTTTTCTGGGCGACTATATCGCCGTGGCCTTGCTGGCCGAGGGTCTGGCGGTGAGCCTGCTGGTGCAGCCTGGCGCAGAAGACAAGCTTGGACAGCTGTCGCGGCAGGTTCGCTGGTCGCGAGCGGATGTCTGGAGTCCGGGCAGCCTGCGTGGCAAGGCGCGCGGGCATGCGGCGGTCATCCATACCATCGGCAGCCTCACCGACGATCCGGCGCGCGGCGTTTCGTTCGAGCGGCTCAATCTGGTTTCCACCCGCAATGTCGCCAACATGTGCATCAGCGATGGCGTCGAACGGCTCATTTTCATCAGCGGATCGCGGGCGCCATGGTTGAAGCGCGGCTACATTCAATCCAAACGGGCGGCGGAAACCTATCTGCAGCGCAGCGGCTTGCGCATTACGATTGTGCGAGCGCCACTGCTTTTTGCCCGCGACCAAGACAGACCTTTCTTCTTCCGCTTGTTGACCCGCCTGGGCAGGCTGCCGCCGCTGGCTTGGCTGGGGCTGGGGAATGCGGCGCCCCTGCCTGTCGAGTTGCTGGCGCGGGGTGTTGCGCAATTGGCGCTCACTGATGAGGTTGAACAGGCCATCGTGTATGCGGATGCATTGCAACGTTTGGCGCGGCTCGCAACCGTGCCGCCAGAAGAGACATTGCCCGGTTATGAGCGCAGGGAATTGTACGATGCGCCAGACGAAGACTTGCCATTTGGCTGGACGCCGGGCAGCGAACAACCGTAAATGCCACTTGAAAACCGGCCGAGCGCGCTGGTAGAATTGCGGCGAATCGGGCGACGTAGCCAAGTGGTAAGGCAGAGGTTTGCAAAACCTTCATTCGTGGGTTCGAATCCCACCGTCGCCTCTCTCTGCCAGCCCCTCGCGCCAACGATGAAAAAACAGCCGTCGCTCCCCAAGCAGCCCGAGCCGTCCAAAGCAATCCGAATCGTTGCCGAGCTGCCGCCAGTCCCCATCAGCAATTTCACGCTCAGCAGCGTCTGTCCGGCTTGCAACAGCCAGGTCTCGCGCCGACGCTGCAAAGTGTTCTGCCCAAAATGTGGCTTCGTTTGGGATTGCAGCGAGTTATGAAACGGGCTGCCACATGCGCTCGACATAGAGGTTAGTTTGCGGGTCGGTGAAGGCGCGGCGCACATCCGCTTCCATAGCCCGCAGATCGCGCCAGAATGTGCTGATTTGCGAATGATAACAAGCGATGGCCGCCAGCTTCGCGCGCATATCAGCCTCGCCCAGTATGAAATCGGCGGGTTGCAGCGCCATTCCCAGAGCGTCCTGCGCCATCTCGGTGGATTTGTCGGCGTTGGAATAGGGATATTCGGCATAGAAGCGCAGCGACCAGCGCCCGGGATTCTCGGCGTTTTGGCCCAGCCCCCAGTCCAACACGATTTGATGATCGACATGGTGGCCGACCGCCAGCGGCAAATAGACGGTTGTGCTGTCGCTGATCTGTGGCACGCCAATGCCCTGCAGCAAACGCGGCGCGAAATCGGCAGCATGCACTTCGCCAAAGAGCGACTCCTCCGACGGATACAGCGCCGTGCCATCGACCATGCGATAGACGCAGTCGGTCAAAGGAATATGTGAAAACTCAACGCCCAAAGCCCGCGCAGCCCGCTCGTCTTCCAACTGCCGATGCCGCAGAGGGTCGACGCCCGCTTCCCAACGCCGCAGCAAATCCCGCAGAATAGGCGTGTCTGGCGCAGCGCCTTCGCGCACGCCGCCCATCATGGTTACGATGGTGACGGTGTGGCCAGCCCTGCGCAATTGATGCGCCATGCCGCCACAACTGAAGACGCCATCATCAAAATGCGGCGAAATAATGACATGAGACTGGCTGGATTCTGCCAAGTGATTCCTCTTCATGCGTCACTCGAGCGCGGCGAAATAGTCGCAGTGCGCAGCAATCGGACAACGGTCGCAGGCTGGCTTGCGCGCGTGGCAAGTATCGCGCCCGTGTTGGATGAGCTGGATGTGAAATGCATAATAGTCGGCTGGCGGCGCGATCGCTTCCATCACGGGGTGCGCATTGTCTGCGGAAATCTTGGCGGGCAGAAAGCCAATGCGCTTGCCGACACGGAAGACATGCGTATCGACCGGGAATGCAGGCCGACCATAAGCGAAGCAAAGCACGATGGCCGCCGTCTTCGGACCGATGCCGCGCAGCGATACCAGCCAGGCTTTGGCGTCCGCCAGCGACATCGCCTCCAGGAAGTCGATATTGTAGTCGCCGGCCTGTTCATAAATCACGCCCAGCGCCTCTTGAATGCGCGGCGCTTTCTGGTTTGCCAGGCCCGCTGGACGAATCACCCCGATCAATTCCTCCAGGTCGGCGAAGCGAACAGCTGCCCAATCATCGTAATGCCCTTTGAGGCGCGCGAAGGCACGATCGCGGTTGCTGTCGTTGGTGCTCTGGCTGAGGATGCAACTGACCAATTCGTCCAGGCCATCCTGCCCTCGCGACCAATCGAGCTGGCCATATACAGCCGTCAACGCAGCAGACACCGGCGTATATTTGGCGGCGCGCGCAGGCAAATTATCGACTTTGGCGAGAGGATCGCGTTTGGCTGGCATGGCTGTATTGTACTGGCAGACGGCTTTGCTGCAAGACGCATGCGCGCTTCTATCCCCCCACCCCATACCCCTCCCCCAAGATGAGGGCTTCAACCCCCACCCCATACCCCTCCCCCAAGATGAGGGAGGGGCTTCAAAACATACTGAATCGAGGGATGGGGGGGTGGTGGCAAATCCACGATTTGTCTGGATGCCTATTTGCCATCCGAGGGCAGCAGACGCCAGGTCACCAGGGCGATAACAGCGAAGACCAGCGCCGCCGCGAAGAAAGTGCCGCGCATACCCAACAGAATCGCCACCGATGCGCCGACCAGGGGTGCCGCCGCTCGCGATCCGCTGATGACCGAATTGTCCAGACCATAGACCGCGCCAGCTGTCTCTTTGCTGGTGAAGCGCGAAAGCAATGCGCTGGGCGCGGCCACGATGCCGCCGGCCGCAAACCCTGCCAGGCCCTGCAGGATCAGCAGTTGCCAGATATCCGCCACGAAGGCTTGTGGCAGGTAGAGCAAGGCAGCCGCCACAGCGCTAAACAATAGCACCTTGCGATGGCTGATGCGGTCGCCCAGGTTGCCCAAATAGACCGCGCCCAGCGTCGATGTCGCTGCCGACACCGCCATGACCATGCCGGCGTATGTATTGCTGCTGGCGGCATCGCTGGCAATCAGCGAAACAACAAACAGCGGCGCGATCGGGATGATGACCGTGCGCGCCAAACCTGCCAAAAAGCGCATGAAAAACAGCAGGCTGACCCCCGATGTGGCCAGGATGTCGCGCCAGCCGCGCAGCATCGAGCCCATGGCAAAATGCGCCTGGTGTGGGGGCGGCGTGAAATCTTCGCTGACGCCCAGCAGCACGATCAGCCCGCCCATGACCAAGAGCGCCGCCGTGAGCAAGAAGGGCAGGCTGTAGCCAAACAGATCGGCCAGCACACCGCCCAGCAGCGGACCCACGGCCACGCCCGCCCACAAGCCAACTTGCAACGTGCCCATGGCGAATCCGACACGGCTGCGCGGCGCGACCGAAGCCACCAGCGCGTTGTTCGCCGAGACTGTGCCCGTCACCAAGCCTTGCAGCGCCCGCACCAGGATCAACTGCTCGGCAGATTGCACGAAAGCCATCATCGCCAGGGTGATGCCGCCGCCGAACATCGCCCGCATGATCATTTTCTTGCGCCCGAAGCGATCGGCCACTGCGCCCCACAATGGCGCGGTGACCATCATCGTCAAGCCCTGCACCGAGATAACCAGGCCCGCGAGCAATTCTGTGCTGTGTCCGCCCGCGCTGCCCAGTTCATCGATATACAGCGGCAAGAAGGGAAATATCATCGAAAAGCCGACCGCCGATAGCACCTGCGCGATGAAGACGACGCTCAATGTGAACTTCCAGTTGCTGATAAAAGGCAGAGCCGCCCGCTGGGCATTGGTTCGCAGCGCTAAACTTCGTGCCATATGTTGCTCACCTCGATTAAGTGGGAATCAAACGCAGCCGCTTGCGTTTTGGCGCGGGCAGAAAGTGCGCGCCGATGACAAGCATGGACAGGTAATAGATGGCGACCAGGGCAAAGACCGCGCGCAGCCCAAATACAGCCGCGATGATGGAAGCGCTCAAAGGCGCCAGGCCATTGGCGAAAGACGACACCGAAGCATCCAGCCCATATACCGAGCCTTCGTCGCCCAGCGCGGTGAAGTTCGCCAGCATAGCCGCCGGCGCAGATAGCACGCCACCAGCCGCGAAGCCGGCCAGCGCCTGCAAGACCAGCAACTGCGTGATATCGCTGACGAAGGCTTGCGGAATATAAAATGCCGCCGCAACCGCCGCTGCGCCCAGCAGAATCGCGCGGTAGCCCCAGCGATCGCTCAGCCAGCCCAGCACCAACGAACCGGCTGTCATGGCGATGGACGAGACGGTCAAGACCAGCCCCGCATAAGTGCTTGCGCCCGCCGCCACAGCATTTGGGATGAGCGCCATAACAAAAAGCGGCGCGACCGGCATGATGGACCGCTGGGCAAAGCCATTGAGAAAACGCAGCGAATAGACCGTCTTGACGCCTTCCAGACGCAAGATGACTCGCCAACTGCCCAGCATCTTGAGCGGGTTGATATTCAAGCGGCTGCCCGCAGGCGGCACATAGGTCTCGCGCACGCCGAACATCACCAGCAGCCCGGCCAAAATGAGCAGGACCGAAGTAAAGAAGAACGGAATCTGAAAACCGAAGCGCTCTGCCAACAAACCGCCAACAGCGGGCCCGATAGCGACGCCGCTGAACAAGCCAACTTGCAGGGTCCCCAGGGCGAAACCCATGCGCTCGCGTGGGCATTCGCCAGCCACCAGCGCCATATTGGCTGCGATGATGCCGCTGGTCAAGCCTTGCAGCGCGCGCAGCAATATCAAAGCCAGCGCCGTTTCTGCAAAGCCCATCAGCGCCAGGATGATAGACACGCCAAAGACCGCCCGCATGACCATTTTCTTGCGTCCATACTGGTCTGCCAGGCGTCCCCATATGGGCGTGGCCAGGCTGGCGACCAGGGGCGGCGCAGCGATCACCAGGCCAGCCAGCAGTTCGGGGCTGACGAAGTGGGCATCGCGCAGCGTCTGAATGTAGAGCGGCAAAAAGGGATAAACTAGGGTGATGCCACCAGTGCCAAGCGCCTGCGCCAGCGCCACCACAATCAGGGTGACGAGCCAGCGCTTGGCAGGCTGAGGTTCCTCAGCGTCTTGCATACAAAATGCAATCCATGCACATCGTTACGCTCGCGCAAGCATAGACGGCGCGTTGCAAATTGCAAGCGCCAATTCACGCAATTCGCCCCAGCGCGATTACACCTGTAATTTCGGCGCATCCTATACTATCGTTTGCCCGGCTAGCGCCCACAAGCTGAGGGACAGTGCGCGGATGTGGCAACCCAACAAACTGGAGCGGGAGCGGCTGGACAAGGCGGCGCGCCTGGCTGAAGCTGGTGTCGCGCTCTACCCCGCCCGCACACAGCGCACGCATCGCATCGCCCAGGCAGTCGAGGCATTTATCGCCGGCGAAGCAGCTAATCGGGCAATTGAAGTCACCTTGCTCGGGCGCATTCGCCGCCTCAATAGCAAAGGCAAGCTGTCTTTCGCTCACATCGAAGACGAGAGTGGACGCGTGCAGCTCTTTCTGCGTGTCAATACACTGGGCGCAGAAGTGTATGAACGCATCCGCCGCAAGCTGATCGATGTCGATGATTTTGTCGAGGCGCGCGGCGAGATGATGCGCACACGAAGCGGCGAAATCAGCGTCAATGTGCGTGAACTGCGCCTGCTGGCAAAGTCGCTCAGCCCCTTGCCAGTCGTCAAAGAGCAGCGGCTGGATGATGGCTCGCTGGTCGAGTATGGCGAGTTCAAAGACATGGAGATGCGCTATCGCCAGCGCTATGCAGATCTGGCTGTGAACAAGCCGGTGCGGGATATTTTTGTCAAGCGGGCGCGCACCATCACGGCGCTGCGAAACTTCTTGGATGCAGAAGGCATGCTCGAGGTGGAAACGCCGATTTTGCAGCCCCTGTATGGCGGCGCGGCGGCACGCCCCTTCTCCACGCACCACAATCAGCTGCATCAAGATCTATACCTGCGGATTAGCTTTGAACTGTATCTGAAGCGGCTGCTGGTTGGCGGGTATGACGCGGTCTATGAGATTGGGCGCGACTTCCGCAACGAGGGCGTCAGCTACAAGCACAATACAGAATTCACCATGCTGGAGTTCTACAAAGCCTATATCGACTATGCCGGCGTGATGGATATCACCGAGCGCATGTTCGCTTATACTGCAGAGCAAGTAACCGGCAGCGCGCAGATCGTTTATCAAGGCAGTTCAATCGACTTGACGCCGCCCTGGAAGCGACTCAGCATCCGCGAGGCAGTGCTGGAGCTGCTCCACTTTGATTATATGGATTTTCCCACCAGCGCTGCGCTCTATGCCCATCTGAAGTCACAAGACCTGGCGGATGGGCTGGACGCGCAAGATACCTGGGGACGGATAATCGTCGAGCATTTGCTGGGCAACTTCATCGAGCCGCAGCTCATCCAGCCGACCATCATCAAGGACTATCCGCGCGATATGTCGCCGTTCGCCAAGCGGCTGGGGCGCGCCGGGATGTTGCATGATGAAAAAGAGCAACTTTACATCGACAGCCACACCGAGCGCTTTGAATTCTTCATCGCCGGCATGGAGATGGGCAATGCCTTTACCGAGCTAAACGACCCGCGCGATCAACAGGCGCGCTTCGTAGAGATGAAGCGCCTCTATACCGATGAAGCCGATGAAGCCACGCCACTGGACGAAGATTACCTCAACGCGATGCGCTATGGCATGCCGCCCAACGGTGGCTTTGGCGGGGGCGTCGACCGCCTGGTCATGCTGCTGACCGACCAGGTGAGCATCCGCGATGTGCTGCTGTATCCGCATCTGCGCGCGCCTGCCCCGTCCGCACGCGACCTGCGCGGACAATTTATGCTGAATGCGGCTGTGCGAGAACTGGAATACCAGTTGGATGTGCCGCTGGGCAGCAAGAAGCGGACCTTGGCGCTGCTACTGCCCAAGTACGGTGTCGGCGTCGAGTTCCGCATGCAGAATGCGCTGGACGGCGCACTGCCACAGTTGCGCAATATCGACCGGGCATTTGCCGGCTCGCTGTATGTGATGACCGAGTCGGGCTTTTATCGCATGAACGGCGACTTGCGAGAGATTGACCTGGCGCAATTCTGGGTTTCCCTGCAAGAGGGCGCCCACGCATGACCGACCTGCTGACGCCGCAATTCTTCGATCTGTTGATCGTAGTGAGTCTGGCGCTGGGCGTGATGTTGGCGGGCAGGCGCTTCCTGCGAGATCTGCGCACTCCGCCGCCTGACGATGCCCCGCCCTGGACGCAGGAAACCAAACAAGGGAGAGCCGAAGACCATGCTTGATATCGCGCTGATTCGCTCGCGACCAGATTGGGTCAAAGCGCAAATCGCCAAGCTGGGTGACGAATCTGCCCCGGCGCGCATCGACCGCATCATTGAGCTGGATGCCGACCGCCGCAAAACTCGCACGCACTGCGAAACCGCGCAAGCCGCCCGCAACAAGCTGAACCGCGCCATGGGCAAATTGCGTGGCAGCAAATCCATGTCGTCCGCCGAGAAAACACAACGCGCCGGCAGCGCCAGCCAGGCTATCCGCAGCGGCGACTATGCGTCGGCATTGGCGGCTATGGACGGCAGCGCGCCACCCAGCCAGAGCGATATCGCTGCCGGGCTCGCCTTCAAGGAATTGATCGCCGCGCTAAAAGCCCTGGGCGAAAGCATCGAGGCCGGCTATGCGCGCGCCAAAGCCAGCGAAGCCGATTTGCAGGCCGAGATGTTGTGGCTGCCCAACCTGCCGCATGCGAGCGTGCCAGTCTTCCCGGGCGAAGACGACAATATCCCCGGAGTGCCCGTTGGCGAGTTTCGCGAATTCGACTTTGAGCCCAAGCCACATTGGGAGCTGGGACCAGCGCTGGGCATCATCGACTTCGAGCGCGGCGTCAAATTGTCGGGCAGCCGCTATTATGTGCTGACCGGCTGGGGGGCGCGTTTGCAGCGGGCGTTGATCAGCTTTTTTCTGGATAGCGCGCGCTTAAGTGGTTATGAGGAGCTTTATCTGCCGTATATCGTGCATGGACAGATGCTCTATGGCAGCGCGCAGTTCCCCAAGTTTCAAGACACAGTCTATCCCGTAGCCGATGGCGACAAGTACTTGCTGCCCACATCCGAAGTGGCCATCACCAACCTGCATCGTGAAGAGATCCTGGCTGAAGCCCAATTGCCATTGCGATATGTGGCGCACACACCATGCTTCCGCAGTGAGAAAGCCAGCGCCGGGCGGGATGTGCGCGGAATCAAGCGCGTACACCAGTTTGAAAAAGTGGAAATGTACCAGTTCACCGCGCCTGATGAGAGCTATAGCGCGCTGGAAGCGATGACGCAGCAAGCCGAGAGCCTCTGCGCCGCGCTGGACATCCCCCACCGGCGCCTGGAGATTGTATCGGGCGATCTGGGCTTCAGCGCGACCAAGAAATATGACATCGAGATGTGGTCGCCGGGTTGTGGCGAATGGCTGGAAGTCAGCTCGTGCAGCAACACCGAAGACTTCCAGGCGCGGCGAGCCGGGCTGCGCTTTTATCCGCGGGGCAGCCGCAAAACGAGCTACTTGCACACATTGAACGGCAGCGGACTGGCCAGCCCGCGCTCAATGATTGCCATTTTGGAGAACAACCAACAGGCAGACGGCAGCGTCGTCATCCCCGAGGCGCTGCGCCCCTACCTGGGTGGCGCCGACGTAATACCCCCCAAATAGTGGGGGGCAGCTGCGATTTGACAGTGCTTTGGCCAGCGGTCTATACTCTTTGCAGGTTATACAGCGCGCTATGAAGTAGCCAGGTAGCGGGTTTGCGGGAGTGAGGAGCTTTTGATGGCAGCATCGTCGGTCATTGATATCAAAGGGCTGTCCAAGATATATGGCAGCGGCAGCAAAGCCACCGTTGCGCTGGACAAGTTGACTTTGCAAGTGCAGCCCGGCGAGATATTCGGTTATCTTGGTCCCAACGGCGCGGGCAAGACGACCACCATTCGCGTGTTGCTCGATCTGATCCGCCCCAGCAATGGCAGCGCGTCCATATTTGGCCTGGATGCGCGCCAGCAGAGTGTGGAAATTCATCAGCGCATTGGCTTCTTGCCGGGCGAGCTCAGCTTGTGGCAGGGGCGAAGCGGAGCGCAGGTTATTCACTATATCGCCAGCGTTCGCGGGGATATCAAGAGCGTTGTCAAGCAAGCCGAAGAACTGGCTGCGCGGCTGAAACTGGATATCAGCAAAAAAGTGCGCGACCTGTCTTCTGGCAACAAACGCAAGTTGGGCTTGGTCATCGCCATGATGCACTCGCCCGATCTGCTCATCCTGGACGAGCCAACCAACGGCTTGGACCCGCTGGTTCAGCAGACCTTTCATGAATTGATGAATGAATTTCGTGACAAGGGCAAGACTGTATTCTTGTCATCGCATGTGCTCAGCGAGGTGCAAGCAATTTGTAACCGCGTCGGCATCCTGCGCGATGGCGATCTAAAAGCGGTGCAATCAGTCGAAGCGCTCACCGATGTCAAATTCCGCTGGGTGCATGTGCAATTCCGCGATGGCGTTCCAGCCGAGGTGGCGCAAGGCTTGCGCAATTTGCCGGCCGTGAGCGAGTTCAACGCCGATGGTTCGCATGCCCGGATGCGCCTGCAGGGCGACTTCGACCCGCTGCTGCGCACGATTGCCGCTGGCTATGTCGAGCAGCTTCATGTCGAAGAGCCGACGTTGGAAGATATCTTCTTGGCCTATTACAGCGGCGAAGGAGCGGGCGCATGAGCGGCATCATAATGGGCAACACGCTGCGCACAGCCTGGAAGCAAATGCTCTATTGGGGCTTGGGTCTGGGCTTGCTGGGCATGTACATCGTCTTCATCGCTTCCAATTCAGATATTGTGCAGGGCTATGCCGACCTGTTTGAGTCGCTGCCGCCCGCCTTGTTGACAGCCTTTGGCGCTTCGGGCGCAGAGCTGTTTCGCACGACCGAAGGCTGGGTGGTGACGATCTTGGTGAGCGAATTGGCGCTCTTTCTCTCGGTGTATGCCGTGCTGGCTGGTTTGGCCATCTCCGCCAACGAAGAACAGTCGGGCATCCTGGATGTCGTCTTGTCGCTGCCCATCTCACGGCGCGCATTCTTGCTGGAAAAGTGGCTGGGCTATGCGCTGTTGGCTTTTGGCACCGTGTTGATCTCGGCGCTGCTGCCCACATTGACCGCGATCGGGTTGGGCATCGACGCCGATATCGGCATCATCTTCGCCAGCATCGTCGCTGTCTATCCGGGCGCGCTGATTGTGCTTACGGTGACTGTGCTGCTGTCGACGCTATTTCGCCGGCGCATCGCCGCGATTGGCGCAGTCACGGCATTTGTCATCGGCAGCTACATGTCCAACATCGTTGCCAGCTCAGCCAGCGGGCCCATCGCCGACCTGCTGGAGACTTTGTCGTACTTTTCACATGTTGGCGGCGAAAGTATCGTTTCTGGAGAATACGAGCCAGGCGGCACCTTGGCGCTGCTGGTAGCGGCTGGCTTTGGCTTTGCGCTTTCCGCTCACCTGTTTGACCGCCGCGATATTGGGATCTAGGAGCAAAATCATGACGGGCGCTGTGTTCATTGAGATTTTCAAACAAACCTGGAAGCAGATGCTGGCTTGGGGTATCGGCCTGGCTGCGCTGGCGATGCTGGTTGTTTTGATGGTGCCGCTGTTTGATATGCAAGACATGAAGAGTCTGCTGGAAAGTTTCCCGCCTTTCATTTTGGCGATGATCGGCGTGGGCAGAGATCTGGAGGTCTTCGCCACCAACGAGGGCTTTGTCGCGATCGGCTTTTTTGGCAAGTCGGCGCTCATCTTTGCGGTATATCCGGTCGTCATGGGCATGCGCATCACAGCCGAAGAAGAAGACAATGGCATCATGGATGTACTGCTCAGTTTGCCAGTGAGCCGCGCTCAGGTGCTGGTCGAGAAGTTTCTTGCCTATTGTGTCAGCATCTTTGGCGTGGTCGCGCTGATCTATCTGGGCGTGGGCATCGGCGATAGCCTGGGCAATGTCGGTCTGGATGTGGGGCGGCTGACAGAAGTGACTTTCTATTTGATCCCGCTGATGATTTTCGTCATGGCGGCGACCATGCTGGTGGCGGCGGTAGCGCGGCGACGCATGGTGGCGCTGGGCGTGATAACCGCCTTTGTGGTCGCCAGTTTTAGCCTGCAGACGATCGGGCTGGCGGCCGAAGGCACAGTGGCCGAGCCGCTGGGCACAGTGTCTTTCTTCAGCTATTACAACGCGGGCGACATCTTGCGCGAGGGCTTTATCTGGCCGCACATCGCGGGTTATGTCGCGCTGTCGCTGGTGATGCTCGCTGTCTCTTTGTATCGCTATGAACGGCGGGATGTGGGCGTGTAGCCGCCAACGCCGCATGCGCTCGGCCCGCCGGAACAGATTTACCTCTTTGCGGGTATCCAGGCTTAAGCGGGCAAGCCCTGCGCGAGGTCGCTGGCTTGCGCTATACTGGGCTGGAAGCAATCTTTCACCCGGAAACCAAGCCAGGAGAAGCAAGATGACCGCCCTTTGCAAGCGAACACTGAGTTTATGCCTGTTGTTGTCGTTGTTCATCGGCGCTGCCTACGCGCAGGATGACATCGTCATCGACTTCTATTTTCCTTCTGCCACCGCCAATGACGCCGAAGGAATCTTCCAGCGCTATGCCGACATGTTCGAGGAAGAGAATCCCGGCATCAGCATCAACCCTGTCTTCACCGGCAGCTATACCGACACGCGCAATACAATTTTGACCGAGCTGCAAGGTGGCGGCGCAGGACCCGATGTCGCTGTGATGCTGTCTATCGATCTCTACAGCTTTGCCGAAGAAGGGTATATCGTGCCGGCGCAGACGTTCATCGATGGCATGCAAGATGGCGATGCCTATGTCAGCGACTTCTTCCCGGCTTTGATGCGCAATGGCGTGGACGAAGACGGCAATGTCTGGGCCATTCCTTTCCAGCGCAGCACGCCTATTCTCTATTACAATGCCGACCTGTTGGCAGAAGCCGGCTATGACAGCCCGCCCACCAACAATGCCGAGCTGGTCGAGATTGCGCAGGCTTTGACCACCGATGATCGGCATGGCTTGCTGGTGCCAGTTGCTGGCGGCTTCCCCATCTGGATGTATCAGAGCTTTGCCATCGCCTTTGGGCACAATATCGTCGATGACGACCCAACCGCGGTTTATTTCAACACGCCAGAAGCCGTGGCTGCGGTCGAATTCGTTCGCTCGCTGGGCACCGATCTGGGCGTGGGGCCTGCTGGCGGCGCAGCTTGGGGTGATACGCCCGTGGCCTTCCTGGCGGGCCAAGCGGCCATGATTTATCATACCACCGGCAATCTGACGCGCATTCTGGGCGGCGCAGACTTCGAAGTCGGCGTATGGTATCTGCCTAGCGGGCCAGCCGGCGAAGATGGCACGGGCTACGGCTCGCCCACCGGCGGCGGCAATCTGTACATCTTTGACGATGGCAGTAAATCGCAATCCGAGCTGGACGCTATCTGGAAATGGGTGACTTTCTTGTCGTCGCCAGCGATCCAAGCCGACTGGGGCGCGACAACCGGCTACATCGCCGCCAATGCCAGCGCCTGGCAGACCGAGCCGCTGGCTTCGCTCTCCATGGAGCATCCGCAGTATCTGATCGCGCGCGACCAACTGCAGCATGCCGGCAAGGAGTTCTCCAGTTATGCGACCATCACGATTCAGGGCATCATCAACGGGACGTTGGAAAGCATTTTGACCGGCGAATCGGCAGATGCACAAGCCGCGCTGGATGCCGCGCAAGCGCAAATCGATGGCATCCTGGCCGATTATCGCTAGCATAAACAGGGGTGTGGCCAGTGGCGCGCCCCTGTCTCTGGCACCTGGCGCGGTCATCTGGCTGTCGCTGGCGCACAATCCCGGCGAGATGGTCTCTCCATGATCGCCAAGGTCTGGCGGGCCAGGCTCATTGCGCGCTTGTTGCCCTATTTGTTGATTGCGCCGACATTTGTGCTGGTGCTAATGTTCACTGTCCTGCCCGCCTTCAATACAGTCAATGACAGCTTTTACAAACCCGCGCGGGGGCTGAACGCGGCTGGCAAATCTCCCCAGTTTGTCCATCTGCAGAACTTCGTCGATATTCTGGACGACAGCCACTACATGGGACAGCGCTTCCTGCGCAGCTTCCGCAATACGCTCATATTCGCCCTGGCGACAGTGTTTGTTGCCGTGCCCTTGGGCTTGCTGCTGGCTTTGCTATTGAACCGGCCACAGCGGTTGTTGGGCATTTGGCGCTTTGCTGTTTTTTACCCGGCGCTGCTGCCACTTATCGGCGCGGCCAGTATCTGGTCCTTCATATTTAGCGACAGCATCGGTCTGGCGAATGCCGTGCTGCGCAGTTTTGGGCATCCGGGTCTGAACTGGCTGGGCGACCGCAATCTGGTGCTGCTGTCGGTCATCATTGTCAATATATGGAAGCAAGCCGGCTACTTTATGATCTTCTTCCTGGCTGGCCTGCAGAATATCGCGCGCGAATTGTATGAAGCGGCAGCGCTGGATGGTGCCGACAGATTCCAGCAATTTATGGGGTTGACACTGCCGCTGCTGCGCCGCACCCTGCTATTCGTCAGCGTCATCTCCTTCACATTCGCCTTCCAGACCGTGGAACAGCTGCAAGCCCTGGGCGAAGGCGGCCCAGCCGACAGCGCCAATCTGCTGCTATATCTGATCTTTCAGAATATCGCCGAACGTCGCAACTGGGGCTATGTCAATGCCATGACCCTTGTGCTTATTGCTGTCGTGCTGGTCTTTACGTTGGGCAACTTCCTGCTCTTTGAGCGCAGCGAGAGTGAAAGATGACAGGCAAAAGCGGAGCCGCGCAAACTGTCGCCGCCGTCTTGACGGGAGCGATCGGCATAGTCTTTCTGCTGCCGCTCGTCTTCACTATTCTGGTCAGCATCCGCCCAGAGAACGAACCGGTCACGCAGGGCAGCATCTTCTTCGGCAGCGAAATCACGCTTTCGCTCTATCAGCACGCTTTGAACATCGCGCCCTGGGGCTTGCACTATCTCAACAGCATCATCTTTGTGGGCGGGACATTGCTCGTCCAGCTATTCACGGTGACTTGCGCCGCCTATGCTTTTGCGCGCCTGCGATTTTGGGGGCGCAACCTGCTGCTGCTGGTGATCTTGCTGCAGTTGATGATCCCGTCTGGCGTGTTGCTGGTGCAGAACTTCCGCATGATCAATCTGCTGGGGCTGTTTGATACGCGGTTGGCGCTGATGCTTCCCTACTGGGGATCGGCATTTGGCATGCTGCTGCTGCGGCAGGCCTTCCGCGAGGTGCCAATTGAACTGGATGAGGCAGCGCGAATCGATGGCGCGAATCTGTTGCAAGTCATCCGTCATGTCTATGTCGTCAATGCCATCCCTGCCTATGTTGCTTTTGCGCTGGTCTCGCTTAGCTCGCATTGGAACGAGTTTCTGTGGCCCTTTATTATCACCCGCTCCGAAGCGATTCGTCCGCTCACTGTCGGGCTGAACAAGCTGATCAAAACCACCGACCAGGGCGCGTTTTATGGGCAGTTGATGGCGGGCACAATCATCGTAATCACGCCGCTGGTGATCCTGTTTCTGCTTTTTCAACGACAATTTGTCGAGAGCTTCGCCCGCAGCGGCATCCGTTAATTTCTACCTGTAGAGCAAGCTGGGCGCGTATTATAATCACGCCGACTCGTCAAGCGCACTGGGTGACTATGACTTATCAGAAAGAATTGCTCGCAAAGTTCGCGATGCGCGCTGCCCAGATCGGCATCGTCGGCTTGGGCTATGTCGGCTTGCCGCTGGCTGTGGAATTCGCCGAAGCCGGCTTTTGCGTGCTGGGCGTGGATGTGGCACCAGAAAAAGTGGCGCAAGTCAACGCCGGGCGCAGTTATATCGCCGATGTGCCAGATGCGCGGCTGGCAGAGCTGGTCGCTGCGGGACGATTGCGCGCCACGACCAGCTATGACGAACTGCGGACGGTCGATGCCATCAGCATATGTGTGCCGACGCCTCTGCGCAAAACAGGCGATCCCGATATGTCCTACATCATTCAGGCGGCGCAATCCATCGCGCAGGTTCGCCGTCCGGGCATGCTCATCGTGCTGGAAAGCACCACCTACCCTGGCACCACCGAAGAAGTTATCGTGCCGCGCATCGCCGGCGACAACCTGAACTTGGGCGAAGATGTTTTTGTCGCCTATTCACCAGAGCGCATCGACCCGGGCAACAGTGATTTTACGGTGCGCAATACGCCCAAAGTCGTTGGCGGCATCACCCGGGCCTGCAGCCAGGTCGCCACGGCGCTCTATGAATCGGCTGTTGAGCGCGTTGTGCAGGTGTCTTCGCCGACTGCTGCCGAGATGGTCAAGTTGCTAGAAAATACCTTCCGCGCGGTGAATATCGGCTTGGTCAACGAGATGGCGCTGATGTGCGACAAGCTGGATGTTGATGTCTGGGAGGTCATTCAAGCTGCCGCCAGCAAGCCTTTCGGTTATATGCCCTTTTATCCTGGACCGGGTTTGGGCGGTCACTGCATCCCGGTCGACCCGCATTACCTGAGCTGGAAACTGAAGACCTTGAATTACAACGCGCGCTTTATCGAGCTGGCCAGCGAGATCAATACATCCATGCCCTATTATGTGCTGGACAAAATAACCGAAGCGCTGAACAACCTGGAGCGGTCGGTGCGCGGCTCGCGAATAGTGATTTTGGGCGTGGCCTACAAGCGCGATGTCGATGATGTGCGCGAAAGCCCGGCGCTGGATATCCTGAGTCTGCTGCGACAACGCGGCGCTGATGTCTGCTATCATGACCCCCATGTGCCGCAAGTGCGCCTGGAAAGCGATGTCAAGCTGCTTTCTCAGCCATTTTGTCATGACTTGCTACGAGGCGCGCACTGCGTCGTTATCGTAACCGACCACTCAGCCACTGATTGGGAAGCCGTGCGCCGCCACAGCCAACTGATCGTGGATACGCGGCATGTCTTCCGCAATGGGGATGCCAGCCACATCATCGGCTTGTGAGCCTGCGCATCGCCATTGACGCCAGCCGCGCCACCGCCGTCCAGCCGACTGGCACCGAAACGTATGCCCTGCGCCTGGTTCAAACATTGATCCATGCCAACGAAAGCCTGGCACAGCCTTTTCACTTTCGCATTTACTTTCGTGACAAGCCGGCGAATCGGCTTTTTGATCGCTCCAATTTTGTCGAGCAAGCGGTCATCCGGCTGCCAAGGCTGTGGACGCACCTGGGTTTGGCGACGGCGCTGTGGCGCTGGCAGCCCGACATCCTGTTTGTGCCGGCGCATACCTTGCCTTTTGCATTTCCTGGCCCCGCCATCGTTACTACGCATGATCTGGGCTACAAGTACTTCCCCGGCGCGCATACCTCTTGGCAGCGCTTCTATCTCGATAGGACCACTCGTTACAGCCAGGGACGAGCTCGTATCGTGCTGGCCGATAGCCAAGCCACCGCCGATGATTTGACGCGCTTTTATGGCACGCCGCGCCAGAAAATCCGCGTGGTTTACCCCGGCGTGGATGAAGAGCCGCCCGCATCGCCAGCGCAAGTACAGGCTATACGCGAGAAATACCGCTTGCCGCCACGCTATTTTATGTATCTGGGCACCTTGCAACCGCGCAAAAATATCGGGCGACTCGTGCAGGCTTTCGCGCAATGGCAAGCCTCCGCGGCTGATGAAGAGACGGCGCTGGTGCTTACGGGCGGGCGCGGCTGGCTCTTCGATGAAAGCTGGCTGGTGGGCGCGCACAATTTGCATCGCACGGGCTACATCGAAGGCGCAGATAAAGCTGCCCTGCTGGCCGGCGCGCTGGCTTTGGTTTTCCCCAGCCTGTACGAAGGGTTTGGCTTCCCGGTTGTCGAGGCGATGCGCAGTGGCACGCCGGTCATCGCCAGCAACACATCCAGCCTGCCCGAGCTGGTCGGCGATTGCGGCATCCTGGTCGATCCGCTGAATACCGCCGATATCGCAGCTGCCATGCGGCGAATCAGCGATGACGAGCGGCTGCGCAACGATCTCGGTGCCCAGGGACGAGCGCGGGCGCAGCGCTTCAACTGGGAGACGGCGGCGTTGCAGGTGCTGGATGCCTTCGCAGAGTTGGGCGCGGACCTGCGCTAAAATCGGCGATGATGATGAACGAGCGGATTCTCCTGGTGCAGTTGGCAGATATTGGCGATCTCGTTTTGACGACGCCGGCCATCGCTGCCTTGCGAGAAGCGCAGCCCACGGCGGTCATCGATCTGTTGGCAGCGGCACAGGCACTGCCGATTTTGCCTGACGGGCTAGTGGACGAAACCTTTGCATTCGACCGTGCCGGCCAGAGCGCCAGTCGCGCTATGTTTGCGCCTGGCAATTTGTCTTTGCTGCTGCGAATCGTGCGCAAACGTTATGACAGCCTGGTCTTCTTCCATCATTTTACCTTGCGCGCTGGCTTGTGGAAGTTTCGGCTGATTGCCAGAGCCAGCGGGGCGAAGCGCATAATCGGCTTGCAAAATGGCAAAGCGGGCTTCCTCACCGATTCGCTGCCAGACAGCGGATTCGGCGCGCGGCATCAAGCGCAATACTGGCTGGATCTGGTCGGACGGTTGGGCGCTTGCAGTCAACCACGCCCAGCCCAAGTGCGGCGGCAGGCGCATCCCCTGCTGCGCGGCTCGCTGAATGCGCCCAGCGTGGCCATGCATGCGGGCAGCGGCGGTTATAGCCCGGCGCGGCGCTGGGATGTGCAGAAGTTTGCCGAGCTGGCGCGGCTGCTCCAGGAAAAATGCCAGGCGAGCATCGTAATCGTGGGGCAAAAAGATGATCGCGGGCAAGAACTTGCCAAGTCGCTGGCTGCCCCGTATGTCGATCTTACCGGCCAGACCAGCCTTCCGCAGCTGGCGTATGTCATCGCCCATGTCGACCTCTTCGTTGGCGCGGATAGCGGCGTCATGCACCTGGCAGCGGCTGTCGGCACGCCCGTGCTGAGTTTCTTTGGTCCCAGCAATGCCAGCGCCTGGCAGCCTTGGGCGATTGATGGGCGCTCGGCCGTGCTGCATAGCGGCGTCGCTTGCAGCCCCTGCAGTTATGTCGGGCAGAAGATCGGCGCCAGAGAAGGCTGCGCTGCCCGCACCTGCATGAAATTGCTGCGCCCAACACAGGCATTTGCAGCCGCGCTGGAGCTGCTGGCTGGGCGCGAACCGGCCCGGACAAGTACACAGACGGTCGAGCGCAGCCCCAACCGACGACTCAATTTGCTGGGTGTGCCGGTCGATGCGGTTTCCTATGCCGGCTGGCTCGCGTTAATCGCAAGCTGGATAGCAGCTGGCGGTGGAGCGCGCCAGGTCTGCACCGTCAACCCTGAGTTCATCATGATCGCGCAGGGCGACCCGATATTTCTGGGCATACTGCAGCGGGCGACGTTGTGTGTGTCCGATGGCGTGGGTTTGCTTTGGGCTTGTCGACGCAGGGGATTCGCCTTGCCAGAGCGGGTTACTGGCTCGGACGGCGTGCCACGGATTGCGCAGGCGGCCGCGCAACATGGCTGGCGGATCTTTCTGCTGGGCGCAGCGTCGGGCGTTGCCGAGCAAGCCGCGGCAGCTCTGGTAAAGACCTATCCGGGGCTGCATATCGTCGGCGCCTATGCCGGCAGCCCGGCCCCAGCCGAAGAAGACAGTATCGTGGCGAAGGTCAATGCCAGCCGCGCCGATATCCTCTTCGTCGCCTATGGCGCGCCGCAGCAAGACAAATGGATCGCCCGCAACCTGCCGCGCCTGCAAGTTTCGATGGCGATGGGCGTTGGCGGCTCCCTAGATTTTATCGCGGGCCTTGTGCCGCGCGCGCCCCGCTGGATGCAAGCTCGCGGATTGGAATGGCTGTATCGACTTTTGCGGCAACCCTGGCGGTTGCGGCGCATGCTGCGGCTGCCCCGCTTCGTATTCGCGGTTTGGCGAGCGGCTGATGTACACTCAAGGGCGGACAAAACAAGGCAAGCGAGCGAGCATGTCGATGGCTCTGGCTGAGTGCATTCCGCAACTGGCGGGGAAGAAAGTGCTGGTTACCGGCGATGTGATGCTGGATGAATATATCACCGGCACGGCAATGCGCATGAGTCGGGAAGCGCCCGTGCCCGTGCTGGAATTTGAATCCAGGCGCTATATCGCTGGCGGCGCAGCCAACCCGGCTGCAAATATCGTCGCGTTGGGAAGCCAGGCCATCCAGGTTGGTCTGGTTGGCGCTGACGAGGCGGGGCAAAAATTGCAGGCTATTTTGCAGGCTCGCGGCATCGACAGCGGCTTGATCACACAGGCAGGTCGCCCGACCACCGTAAAGACGCGCATCCTGGCGCAGATGGGCTTGCGCTTCCCGCAGCAGATTGCGCGCATTGACACCTTGACGCGCGCGCCCATCGATGCCGAGACCGAAGCGCAAATCAGCGAATTTGTGTGTGGGCAGATAGTGGCGGTCGATGCGGCGCTGCTATCTCATTATCATGGTGGCTTGCTGACGCCAGCGCTGGTCGGCCGGCTGCGGCAGCTGTGCGCAGCCAACAATGTGCTGCTGACAGCCGATGTACAGGGCGACTTCGCGACATTCGCCGGGCTGGATGTCATCAAATGCAACGCCGACGATGCCAGTCGGGCGCTGAACCGCGACCTGACAAGCGATGCGGACTTTGAGCAAGGCGCGTTGGACTTGCACGAGCGGCTGGGCATTCGGCGGGCGACCATCATCACGCGCGGTGGACAGGGCGCGACCTGGACAGAGGGTGGGCGAGCAGGCAAATGTCCAGCGCCGCGGGTCAGCGATGTCTATGATACGGTTGGCGCAGGCGATACAGCCATCGCCACCATCACACTGGGGCTGGCCGGTGGCTTGTCTGCGCGCGATGCCGTCAGGCTCGCCAATATCGCCAGCGGCATCGTCGTCCGGCATTTGGGCAATTATGCGCCAACACCCGAGCAGATGCGGCAAAGCATTGCGGCAGCGCTATGACATCAACTGCACAAATTCGATTGTGTTGCCATCGGGATCGGCCAACGATGCCACCTTGGCGCCTTTGTATTCGTCAATCGGGTTGATCTCGCTGCCATGACAAGCCAGCCCCCGTTGTATAGCCCGCTCGATATCGCCCACTTCGAAGCGCAACTGCTGCCGATTCTGTTGGGCGACCACACCGGCGATTGCGTTGGGGCAAAGCGTCAGTTCCAGCGCGCCGATCTTGCCGCCATAAAATTGCTGGCTGCCGATGTGCACTGTAGCTTTCAGGCGCGCGTCAAAAACAGCATTGTAGAAGCGCACCATCTGGCGCATATTCGTTGTCGCAATGGTCAGCCCGCTCAAGCGCAGCATGTTCAACCCGCCTAATCCTCAAGCTTTCTTCGCCACAGTCTGGGCTATCGTGCGGCAGATCCCGCCGGGCAAAGTCAGCAGCTATGGTCAGATCGCTTCCATGATCGCGCCCGCCGATTATGCCGATCCACAAACCATGCGCCGTCTCGCTCCGCGCTGGGTGGGCACGGCAATGCGCAAATCTCCGCGAGGCATGGCCGTCCCCTGGCAGCGCGTCATCAACAGCCAGGGGCGCATCAGCTTTCCGCCGGGCAGCCCGCAAGCCGCAGAACAACAACGACTGCTGGAAAGCGAGGGCATAGGATTTGATGCCAGCGGCAAAGTCGATTTGCGGCGCTATGGCTGGCAGGGACCGCCCGATAGCTATTTGCAGGCACACAATCTGCTGCCGCCGCGGCCTTTACGGTAGGTGGCAGCAGCTCGCCCTGCCTAGAACTGTACATAGCTGTTTTCTGCCAGCACGAAGCGATGGGCGTCGGGCATATGCGTGGCGGCGAATACGCGCGCGTTGTCGGCCAGCAAGCTGCGGTCGATGCGCCCAATAATGTTGCGGATCTCGCAATTCTTCATCACGATGCTGGCTTCAATCTCGCTGCCAGCCACCACCACATTGTCGCCCAGCGATGAATAGGGACCGACATAGCTGTCGCTGATGACCGTGTCTGCGCCGATGATGACAGGCCCGCGCACGACGCTGTTGATGATGCGGCTGTTGCGACCGATCAAAACGCGGTGAGAAACTTCGCTGTCGCCTTCGATCTGGTCGCTGCTTTCTGGCGCGGGCGTATAGGGCAGCGCTTCTAGCACCAGTTGGTTGGCCATGATGATGGCGTCTGGCTTGCCAGCGTCGATCCACCAGCCAGCCAATTCGTAAGACTGAACAGGATGGCCGTCGTTGATAAGAACCTGGATCGCATCCGTGATTTCCAGTTCGTTGCGGCCCGATGGTTTGATGCGCTGGATGGCTTCGAAAACGGAAGGGCGGAAGAGATACACGCCGGCGATAGCCAGGTTGGATGGCGGCTGCTGCGGTTTTTCGACCACTCGCACAATGCGCCCGTTTTCGATCTCGGCGATGCCAAAGCGCGTCGGGTCGGGCACTTTGCCCAGCACCACGGCGGCTTCGTTGTCCGATTCGGCGAATCCAGTGAGCAGGCTGGTCATTTTGTCCTGGAAGATATTGTCGCCCAGAAAGACAGTAAATGGCTCGTCGCCGATAAATTCCTGGCATAGCGCTGTCGCATGCGCCAGACCGCGTTGCTCGTCCTGCACGATATAGCTGATATCGACACCCAGTCCACTGCCATCGCCCAAGTTGGATACGATCGGCGAATCCAGGCTGTTGACCACAATGCCAATATCAATCAAACCAGCTTTTTTGAGCGCGTCTATGGCATAACTGATCAGCCAGCGGTTGGCGACCGGCACCAAGGACTTCGGCATAGTCAAGGTGACAGGGCGCAGGCGCGTGCCCTGCCCCGCCGCAAGTATGAGCGCCTTCATGCAAATGTCTCCCCGTTTTTTCGGTCGCGACGCTGCCAGCATACTAGCAGAGCTTGCCAGAATGCGACAGGCGCAGGCGCTTCAACTGCGTTGGCGCATGACTTCAAAAGCGATGATGGCGACTGCGCTAATGGTGCCCAGCGAACCTGAAAACTCGCGCCCATAGGGGATGCGCAGTTGCATATCGGCGCGCTGCGGCAAAGAACGGGTCAGTCCGCGGCGCTCGCCACCAATTAGCAAGAAGAGTGGCTGGGTCAGGTCGGCGGCGAACAGGGCTGTCGCATCGTCGGTATTGGCCGTCTGGGCAATGAGCAAGCCCCGCGCTCGGAAAAAACCGGCGGCTTCGGCGGCATTCTGCGCGATCGCCAACTTGATGCGTTCGCTGGCGCCGGCGCTGGCGCGACCCACAATTGCGCTGGCGCTGGTCCAGTTGCGCGGGCGGACGACCAGCCCATGTGCGCCGGCCGCATACAAGGCGCGGATCGCCCCGCCAAAGTTGTAGGGATCTTCTACGCCGTCCAGCATAATGATGAACGCAGCCGCATCTGCCTCCAGCAGCCCAGCCAGCGAAACAAATCTGCGCTCGCCCACAACAGCTACCATGCCGCCATGGCTGGTTCCGCTTGCCAGCTCATCAATGTCGGCGCGTGGACGGTAAGACAAGTGGATGCCGGCTGCAGCGGCTTGACGAGCCAACTGGTTCAGACGCCAGTCGTAGCGCTTGCCCTCGTCCAAGCAGAGCTGATGTATCGGTCGCGAGCCAGCATCCAGCGCCGCCTGGATGGACAGCCAGCCTTCCAGCAATGTCTGCGCCGACATTACTTCTCCAGTTGTTTGGCTTGCCGCCACCAGGCTTCCAACTGAGCGAGCGACATGTCCGAAAGCGACAATCCCCGCGCCAGGGCCTGTGCCTCGACATAGCTGAAGCGCTTGTAGAACTTGGCATTGACCGAGCGCATGAGGCTTTCGGGGTCATCCACGCCCAGCCAGCGCAGCCAATTCACCAGCACAAATATCAGATCGCCGATTTCCAACGCGCGCGCCGCATCACTTTCGGCAGAGAAGATTTCGTCCCATTCTTCGCGAGCTTTTTCGATGACGCCTTGGGCATCTTGCCAATCAAAGCCGATTTTTGCGACGCGCGCCGAATAACGATGCGCCACCAACAGCGCCGGCGCCAGCTTGGGGATGCCATCGAGAATGGAAGGGCTGGCACCAGCGCCCGCGGCTTTTTCTGCGCGTTTGATGTCTTCCCAATTGCGCGTGACTTTGTCGCTGTCGCCCGCCACATCGGCATCGGCATAGACATGCGGGTGTCGGCGAATCAGCTTCTGATTGAGCTGCCGTAGCACATCCGCCATCTGGAATTCGCCGTCGTCGGTCGCAATCTGCGTGTGCAGCGCGATTTGCAGCAGCAGATCGCCCATCTCTTCGCAGAGCGCGACGGGATCTTCGGCGTCCAAAGTCTCCAGCATTTCATAGGCTTCTTCGATCAAAAAGGGGCGCAACGATTGATGCGTCTGCTCGCGGTCCCAGGGGCAACCGGCCGGCGAGCGCAAATGAGCGATGATATTTTGCAAAGACAGGAAGCTGCTAAGCTCGTCCAGTTGGGGCAGAAAGAGAGCGGTCATCACATCAATATGCGGGCTGCGGTCAATTTCGTACAAGGGCAGCGCTTCCACCAGCGCCTCGTCTGTGCCAGCGGCGTGCAGCAGCTTGACTGGAAATGTGTCCGGGTACTGGTTCATCAAAGTCAGTTTGAGGTCGGAAGCGACTCCGCGGCTGTAGACTTGCGCCAGCAGCGTCGGTAGAGCCGGGTTGATTGGCGGATGATATGCCGCAGCGACTTCCAACGCATCCAGGATCTGCAAGCCATCCAGCGCGTCAATCCCCAGCTGTGCCAGGCAGGGCTCGATAAAACTGAGCCCGTGTACAATCTCTACTTGCAGATTCTCTTGCCCAGCCAGGCTCAACAGCTGCGCGACAGTCGCCTCGCCAACCAGCGGGTCGCCGGGCACAGCGTAAACCAAGGATTCGCCCCGCCGCGCAACATCCAGCAAGCGCGCTGTGATTTGGGCATAGACATCAGCAAAGCGGCTGTTGGCTGCATAGATATCGTCAAAGCTGATGCATTGCCCGCTGCAGGGCAGTTCGGCCACTGCAGGATGCCGATTGGTGCGCAGGTAGAGCGTGTCGGCGTCTTGCAGGGCGCGCCAGGCTCGCCGCGTCAGGTGCTCTGCAGAGCCAGGTCCCAAACCGACAATGGTTACTTTGCCGCTGCTGGAGATGGCGCAGTCCTTTTTCCCCACCAAGCAATTCGGCTTGTAGGCAACGGTCCGTGCTGGGCCGTCGAGCTAACGCTTGGTATAGGTGGGCGCTTTGCGGGCGCGCTTCAAGCCGGGCTTCTTGCGTTCTTTGGCGCGGGCATCGCGCGAAAGGAAGCCCTCTCGCTTCAAGGTGCCGCGCAGATCGGGGTCGATCTTTTCCAGCGCGCGTGCCACACCCAGCAAGATCGCGTCTCGCTGCCCGGTGATGCCGCCGCCATTGACATGCACAGAGACATCATAGCTGCGCTCTTGCCCGATATGGGTGAGGGGCGCCAGGCAAACCAACATATCGCCAAAGCGCGGCAAGTACTCTTCGCCCGCTTTGCCGTTGATGATGAAACGACCGGTGCCGCCCGGGAAGAGTCGCACGCGCGCCGATGCCGATTTGCGCCGCCCGATGCCTTCGTAATATTGTGCTGACATGGAGTTCTCCTTAGTGGCTCGCCTAGAGCTCGAGCGATTGAGGCTGCTGAGCCTGATGCGGATGGTCGGCACCCGCGTAAATCTTGAGTTTTCGGTACATTTGCCTGCCCAGCGGTCCTTTGGGCAGCATGCCTTTGATAGCGAATTGCAGCGCGCGCGTGGGGTAACGGCGCAGCATCTCGCGCAGGGTCATTTGTTTCAAGCCGCCAGGATAGCCAGTGTGGCGATAATAGATCTTTTGGTCGAGGCGCTTGCCAGTGACATGAATTTTGTCGGCGTTGACGATGATGACATAATCGCCCGTATCCAAATGCGATGTGAAATAGGGCTTGTGCTTGCCGCGCAAGATCGGCGCGACTTTGGATGCCAGGCGGCCGAGCGTCATGCCCTTGGCGTCGATGACGAACCAGCCCCGCTCGATATCAGCCGGTGTTGTCGCATAGGTCTTCTGTACTGCTTGTCTCATTGTTGTTCCTCCAGCGTTGCGCCGGCTCTGCCTTTTGCGCTCTCGCCACTTGCTGCTGCTGCCAAAATAGCGGGTGGATAACCCACCGCCTGCAAGGTCAAACCCTGGGGTGGCGCCAGATGCTTGGCTCGCTGCAGGTCTCGGCTGTGCAAGACCTGTGCAAATTCGTCCACAGTCAGCCTGCCTCTGCCCACCCTAATCATCATCCCAACCAAACGGCGCACCATATGATACAAGAATGCTGTGCCGCGGATGCGATAGATGCAAGTTTCGCCATCGTCCGTTTCTGCTAGGCACCAGCGCGACTCAAAAACCGTGCGGATGGTATTGCTGCTGCCAGCTTGCGGCGCAGTGCCAAAGGCGGCAAAGTCGCGCTCGCCCAGGCAGCATTCCGCCGCCGCTTGCATCTCCGACTTGTCCAGCTCTACGCCAGCCAATTGCCATTCAAAGCGCGCCGTCAAGGGATTGGGCGCTGCCGGCGTCCGGATGCGGTAGGCATAATGCCGCCAAAGCGCATCGTAGCGGGGATGAAAAGCCGGCGCAGGCCAACAGCTTTGCAAGGCGATGTCCAATGGCAATTGCGAATTGACCGCTCGCTGCAAGTCAGATTCGCTGTGCCGCCAAGCTGCATCGAAGGCGATGACTTGCCCGGCCGCATGCACACCTGCATCTGTTCGTCCCGCCGCCACAATCTTGACATCTCGTCCACACACCCTGCCCAGCGCCGCCTCCACCGCTGCCTGGATGGTTGGCGTTGGCGCGGGCTGTCGCTGGAAGCCTTGATAGGCTGTGCCGTCATAGGCAAGGAGCGCGCCGTAACGGGTCATCACCTGTCGATAGCTCAATCCTCGTCTTCGTAATCAACCAGCTCAATCACAGCCATTTCGGCATTGTCGCCTTTGCGCGGTCCCAGCTTCACTATGCGCGTGTAGCCACCGGGGCGATCGGCATACAAAGGCGCGAGCTCGTCAAACACCTTGCCGACCAGCACGCGGTCGTTGTTTAGCCGGCGAGCCACCTGGCGGCGCGCATGCACAGCGATTAGCTCATCGCCGCGCGCTTCTGCCCGCGCCAAGCCGCGTTTGGCAATCGTAATCAGCCGCTCGGCATGCCCTTGCACAAACTTGGCTTTGTGAAAGGTCGTACGGATGCGTCCGCGCTTTAGCAGCTCGGTAGCCAGATTCATGCGCAGCGCTTTGCGGTGGCTGCTGCTGCGATTTAGCTTCTTGCCATGGTGTCGGTGTCGCATGTCCTGCGCCTCGCTAGTCGCTTAGTCTGCCCTGTCGAGGGGCCAATAATTCTTTTCCGCCAGCTTCTCGGTCAGCTCGTCCAGCGATTTTTCGCCAAAATTGCGGATGGCGAGCATGGCATCTGGCCCGCGATGCAGCATATCCAGCACATCGCCCACCGAAGTGATGCCGGTGCGCTTTAACGAATTGAAGACGCGCACACTCAAGTCCAGTTCTTCGATCGGCTTGTCATAGAGTGGCGGATAGGTCGGTTCGTCGTCGATAGGCGTGGGCAGTTCGATAGCCTGGAACCATTCTTCGTCCACACCGGCGATGACCTTGAGGTGGTGCATCATGATCTGCGCCGATTGCGCCAATGCTTCTTGCGGGCGGATGGTGCCGTCTGTCCAAAGCTCGAGCACCAGTCGGTCATAATTGGTGCGCTGACCGACGCGGGCGCGCTCGACCTCAAAGTTGACGCGCTTTATGGGGCTGAAGATGGCATCGACCGGCAACTCGCCGATTGGCAATCGCCCACGATCTTCGGCCGGGCTGAAGCCGCGCCCGCTGCTCACCTCAAATTCCATTTCGATGTGGGCATCGCGGTCGTCCACCGTGAAAAGATAGAGGCTGGGGTTTTCGATCTGCACTTCGGGCGGCGCAGTGATATCGCCAGCTGTCACGGTGCCTTCTGCGCCTCGATATTCCAGCCGCATGCGCGAGCTTTCAACGCCGTGCAACACCAGCCGCAACTGCTTGAGCTGCAAGATGAGCTGGGTCATATCTTCGCGAACGCCGGGTATTTTGGAAAATTCGTGATGCACATCGGAGACGCGCACACTGGTCACCGATGCGCCGGGCAGCGAAGACAACAAAACGCGCCGCAGACCATTGCCCAACGTCAAGCCATAGCCGCTTTCCAAGGGACCGATGACAAAACGCCCATAATCGCGCGTGGGATATTCGCATTCGACTTGATGTGGCAGCACCATATTGGCGGTTACAGAGTTCGCCTCTGCCACAGCCGGTCCAAAATCTGGCGAAGTTGCAGGAAACACCATAGGGTCGTTAATGCCTTTCGACTAGACGCGCCGACGTTTGGGCGGCCGCACGCCATTGTGCGGCACAGGAGTCACATCGCTGATAGAGCGGACTTTCAAACCGCTCTGCTGGATGGAGCGGATGGCTGCTTCGCGGCCCGGACCCGGTCCCTTGACGAAGATATCAACCTCTTTCATGCCATGCTGCTGCGAGTTGGCGGCGGCTGTTTCTGCGGCCATGCGGGCGGCATAAGGCGTGTTTTTGCGGCTGCCCGTGAAGCCCGATGTGCCAGCGCTCGCCCAGGTGACGACATTCCCAGACTGATCGGTCATGGATACGATGGTGTTATTGAAAGTCGCATAGATATGCGCCTGGCCATACGGGATATTTTTGTAGACCCGCCGTCCAGTGCTACGACCAGCTCTTCTTGTTCTCGCCATGGAACTGCTCCAGTACCTTACTTGTTACTTGTCCGGTTCGTTTTTCCAACATATTCCAGCGGCTCGCCTGCAGAAAATCCCGCAATTGACAAGCCGCCGCAGATCCATACGCGCCGCGATGCTACTTCTTGGTTGCGCCGCGTCGCCGTCCGCGCCCTGCGACTGTTTGCTTTTTGCCGCGCCGCGTGCGCCCGTTGGTGCGCGTCCGCTGGCCCCGTACCGGCAAGCGCCGCCGATGCCGCAAGCCGCGATAGGAGTTGATTTCCATCAGGCGTTTGATATTTAGCTGGGTCTGCCGGCGCAGGTCGCCTTCGGTTGTCAAGCTGCCGATCAATTCACGCAGACGTTGCACCTCGCTTTCGCTGAGATCGCGCACACGCGTGCTGTGATTGATGCCGGCGCTGTCCAACAGGCGCTGGCTTGTCGATCTGCCGATGCCATAGATATAGGTCAAACCGATGACGACTCGTTTGTCGCGCGGCAGGTCTACCCCTTCGATTCTCGCCATGGATGCGTCTCCTGGTCAGCTTCTTTGGGCTGGCTAGCCCTGCCTCTGCTTGTGTTTGGGATTTTCACAAATAATCATGACACGGCGTTTGCGCTTGATGACACGACACTTTGGGCAGCGCCGCGTGACGCTGGCTGATACTTTCATTGGCTGTTCCTCTAGCACTCGGCCTAACACAGACTGGCGTGAAACACCCTACCAGCTGGTCTGCTGACAACGAAAGAGCAGTCTAGCACAGACACGCGCGCAGGTAAAGGTCAACTTTTGCACATCACAGAACCGTCATTGGCTATGGAAATCGGGCGGTCGCAGCGCAGTGACGCAGTTGCCAAGCGGTTGCGCTGTCGGCTGGCTCAAAAAAGACCGCGCCAGCTGATCGGCGCAATCATTGTGGCCCAACGCGCCATGACCACTAGCCGGGAAGACAAAATGCCAACTGGCGCTCAGGGATTGCGCGGCCGCCTCGGCCCAGGCCGGCGGGGTAATTGGGTCGTACGCGCCGGAAAATAGCAAGGTCGGCATATCGCTGACAACCGGCAATGTAGCGCTGGCAGCGGCTGCGGGCACATCCCAAACCTGGCAATCGTCCAATAGCTGCATAGGCGCTTTTTTCAGGGCAGCGGCGATGCGAGCTGGCAGTAAAGCGCCCGCGGCGAGCACATCTTCAGCGCGTTCAAACGGGGCATCTTCGGCGCAGATTGTGCTGTAATACATGCCTTCGCTGTCCTGGTCAACATGCAAGAAGAAGTCAGGAAGTTGCCTGCCCAACAATTCGCCCAGCCCAGGCGGTGTATAGTCATAATCTCCAGCAGCATGGGCGTTGATCAGCGCCGGCAGCCAAGGCAGCAGCTGCGCGTCGTACAACAAATCAAATACAAAGTTGACCCAGGTTTCACTGTCCATCCTAGTTGCTTCGCCCGTTTGCCAATGGGCGATATCGGCTGGCTCTTGAGTGAGCTTGTCGATGACCTGGTCGAAGCTGTCGCGCAAATCGGGATAGGCTTGGCGGCACTGGGCGCTCGCGGCGCAATCGGCAAACAGCTGCTCAAAAGCGCGAACCCCATTGGCGGCCTGGTCTGCAAGCATCCGGGCTTGGGGCGGAAAAACGCCATCCAGGATGATCGCGCGCAACCGCTGGGGATAATCGCGCGCCAAAGCCAGCGCCAGCCGCGTACCATACGAAAGGCCATAGATATTTGCGGTGGGCAAGCCGAGCGCAATGAGCAGATCGTGCACATCCTGCGCATTGGCAGCGGTGTTGTATGTTGCCAGGTCGACACCAGCCGCCACCAGGCGCGCCCGGCAGGCTACCAGCGGGTCTTCGCTCGTCGCGTCAGCATATTCTGGGCAGTTCAACGAAGGCCGAGACAAGCCCGTGCCCCGTTGGTCGATCAAAATGAGCTCGTGCTCGGTTCGCAGCGCCGAGCCCAGCAACTCTTCCAGAGACGCCGATGCCGCGCCGCCGGGACCACCTTGCAAATATACGACCGGCGCATTGCCTTGGTCGTGCCGCGCCATCAGCCGCAGCACAAACAACTGTAACAAGGGACCATCCGCGCCAATCGACCGGTCTGCTGGCACATGCAAGAGCCCGCAGCTGACCGCGCCCAACTCGTCATGCGCCATCCAGAGCACGATTTCTGGGCAATCGCTCGCTTGGTAACGCGGGTTTGTGTCCATAGCGAAAGCTGGCGCAACAGCCAACAGGGCGAGCAGAATCCACAGTGGAAAAAGCTTGCGGGTTATGGCGCACTCCCCAAGGTCAGGATGCGCGGACCCGCCTCGGTGATGGCGATCGTGTGTTCAAAGTGGGCTGTCAACGAGCCGTCTTTGGTTACCACTGTCCAGCCATCGTCCAGCTCGATCAGTTCGGGTCGGCCAGCGATCAACATGGGTTCTATGGCATAGGTCATGCCGACCTGCAAGTCATGATCTTGCCATTGAAATTTGCTTTTGCGACTGTGCCACCAATTGGGCACCTGGGGCGCTTCGTGCATGGCGCGTCCGACGCCGTGCCCTGTGTATTCCAGCGCGACACTGTAGCCCATGCGCCCGGCGGTTTTGGCCGTGGCTCTGGCGACATCGCTGATTCGCTTGCCCAATCTGGAAGCCTGAATGGCTGCCGCCAGCGCCGCCTCGGTGGCTTGTAGGAGTCGCCGCGCCGCCCGCGACACCTGCCCGACCGCGTGTGTATAAGCCGCATCGCCGATGTAACCACGATAATTACAAGCCAGATCGATGCCGATGATATCGCCTTCGCGCAGGATGCGGGACACCGACGGGATGCCATGCACCAGCTCGTGGTTGATCGAGGCGGTGATGGTGGCGGGATACGGGGGACGTTCGCCCTGCACATAACCGAGGAAGCTGGGTTCTGCGCCATGGTCGCGCAGGACCGATTCGGCGATCGTATCGAGCATCTTGGTGCTGACACCCGGCGCGACCGCCTGCCGCACCGCTTCGTGCGCTATGGCGACAATGCGCCCCGCCTCGCGCATGATCTCGATTTCTTCGGGCGTCTTGAGCACGGGCGCGGGTTGTTCTTCGGCGGCTTGCGCAAACATCAGCCTTGTCCCAGCGCGCGCTCAATTTCTGCCCAGACTGCTTCGATGCTTTGGTCGGCGTTGACCTTGCGCAGCAGATCTTTGGCGGCGTAGTAATCGATCAGCGGCTGTGTCGTCTCCAAAAAGGTGTCGATGCGCTTGATGATGGCATCGGCGCTGGCATCATCGGGTCTGCGCTTGAGTGGCGCGTCGCTGCCAGCTCGTGTCGCTGCCAGGCGCGGCGGAAAGTGTCCGCTTTCATCCGCCAGCCAGTTAAATTCGACATCTTCAACTTTGTAATAACAATTGTAGCTGCTGCCATCTGCCGCTGTCACCCGCCCAAAGGCGCGTTTGAAGGCGACATACAGGTCTAGCTCCAGCAGCAATACCGCATCGACGCTCTTGCCATGCTGTGCCAGGTGCGCTTCCAGGAAGGCGGCTTGCACCTGGTTGCGCGGATAGCCATCCAGGATGACGCCATTGCGGGCATCGGGTTGCGCCAATCGGTCGGCGACAATGGCATTGGTGGTGTCGTCGTCAATAAGAATGCCCGCCGCCATGAGCTCTTGCACTTTGCGAGCCAGCGCATCGCTGCGTGTGCGCATCGCCCGGAACAAGTCGCCGGTCGATACTTGCGGAATGCCAAAGCGCGTTTCGATCCGTTTGGCTTGCAAGCCCTTGCCAGCGCCCTGGACGCCCATCAATATCACATACAAGCTCATTGTGGCTCATCCCCCCATTCGCGTCTGCGAGCTGTGGACAAAAATAGAGCCGAGCATTCGCAGCGCCCGGCTCCAGGATTGAAATGACCTATCCGCAACTAGCGCATAAAGCCTTCGTAGTTGCGCATGACCAACTGCGCTTCCAGCTGGCGCATGGTGTCGATGACCACGCCGACTACGATGATCAAGCCAGAGCCAGAAATCACCAGCCCGGCATTGATAACCGCGCCGCCCGCCGATGCCTCCAGCGGAAAAATGATGCGGTTGATCAGGTCGACCACGCCTGGGATGATGGCGATGACGCCCAGGAAGAACGCGCCCACAAATGTGATGCGCCGCGTTGTCGATTTGATGAAGTCTTCGGTGCGCTTGCCGGGTCGGATACCCGGGATAAAGCCGCCATTGCGCTGCAAATTCTCCGCCAGGTTTTGATTGCCCACCATGACTTCTGCATAGAAGAAGGTGAATCCAACCGTCATCAGGAAGAAGGTGCCCCAATAGAGCAAGCCCTGCTGGTTGCCGAAGGTCGTCTGGATGGTGTTGCCGACCGCGCCCGGTGGAAACAGGCTGGCGATGATGGCGGGGAATGTGATGATGGATTGGGCGAAAATCAGCGGGATCATGCCCACCGGATTGACGCGCAGGGGGATGAAGCTGTCTTGCTGGGCGAATTGCCGATTGCCGCGCACGCGCCGCCCATATTGAACCGGGACGCGACGCACGCCTTCTTGAATTACCACCACAGCCACGACGCTGAGCACCGTGATAACGATGAAGAGCACCAGGTTGTAGAGCGTTCGGTCGGGCTGCTGCGTCAAAAGCTGGATCAGGTTCTGCGGAGCCAGCGCCACAATGCCAGCGAAGATGATGATGGAAATGCCGTTGCCGATGCCCTGCTCGGTGATCAGCTCGCCCAGCCAGATAGCGAACATCGTGCCCGCCGTCATGGTCGTCAGCACCGATACCGTCAGCAAAATGTTGCTGCCGATGCCAAAGCCAAAACCGGGAATAATCTCTGCGCCTGTGCCGGTCGCCAGATTAAAAATGCTAATCTGCCCCAGCGCCTGCAATACCGCCATGGGGATGGCCACATAATAGGTATAGCGCTGGATCTTCTCTTGGCCGCCGGGCTCGCGTTGGATTCGTTCCAGCGCCGGCACGATTGGCACCAGCAACTGGAAGATGATGGAAGCGGTGATATAGGGGTAGACGCCGTTGGCGATGACGCTGAAGTTGGCGACCGCCCCGCCCGAAAGCAGGTTCATCACCTGGATCAGGTTGCCGGCGCTGCTGCCGCTCTCAAACACTTGCCGCAGCACATTCCGGTCGACACCCACCACCGGCACATGCGCGGCGAATTGGTAGACGATCAGAATGAAGGTAGTAAACAGCAGCTTGTTACGCACATCTGGCAAGCGCCAAGCGTTACGCAATGCTTGTATCATCAGACCTTGTCCTCATCACTCATAGGCCACGGCGGACTATGCCTGGTCAGCCTCGCCATACAGCCGCTGCAAATCGACCTTGCGCAGCCGTTTGACCGTTGCGCGCGCGCCAGTTACTTTCAAGGCGTGGGCTTGGGCAGAGCCGCCAGCTGCTTCAATCTTGGTCGCAGCGCTCTTGGTGAACTTGTTGGCGTGCACTTCCAGCTTCTTGGCCAGATCGCCACGCCCCAGCACCTTGATGGGCTTTTCGGCATCGCGCACCAGGCCAGCCGCTACCAGCGCTGCGGCATTGACCACAGCGCTATCGTCAAAGCGCGCCTCGAGCATATCGACATTCACTTCTTGGTAGACAATGGCGAAGATATTGGTGAAGCCGCGTTTGAACGGCAGACGCCGCACCAAAGGCAACTGACCACCTTCAAAGTAGGGACCTTTGCCGCCGCCACTGCGCGCGCCTTGTCCCTTGTGGCCTCGGCCGGCTGTCTTGCCTTGACCGGCGGCGATGCCACGTCCGACGCGTCTGCGCCTGCGTTTGCTGCCTTTGTCCGGCTTCAGATCATGCAATTTCATGTCTCTACCTCTTCTACCGCCACCAAATGGCTGACCTTGGCGATCATGCCACGAATTTGGGGCGCATCGCCGATGAGCACAGATTGGCGCATCCGCCGCAAGCCCAACGATTGGACTGTCGCTTTCTGGCGACTGTTATAGCCGATCGGGCTTTTGACCAAGGTTACTTTCAGCAGCTTGCCAGCGCGCTCAGGCATTGTCGGCTCCTTCGCGGCGGCGCTCCCAAAATGGCGCGACTTCGTAAGGACGTTTGCCACGCATTTCGGCGATTCGCGCGGCGCTGCGCAGTTGTTTAAGCGCGTCCAGGGTCGCCATGGTCACATTCAGCAAGTTGGCGCTGCCCTGGCTCTTCGTCAAAATGTTGCGCACGCCCACCACCTCGAGCACAGCGCGAACGCCACCACCGGCGATGACACCGCTGCCTGGCGCGGCCGGCTTCAACAGCACACGCGCCCCGCCATGACGGCCGGTCACGGTGTAGGGGATGGTCGTGCCAGACAGGGCGACTGTTTCGATATTGCGACGCGCCCGCTCTGATGCTTTGCGGATGCTATCGGGGACAGCGCGCGCCTTGCCAATGCCGATGCCGACTCGACCTTTGCTGTCGCCGACAACGACCACGGTACGAAAGGCGAAGCGGCGTCCGCCCTTGATTACTTTTGCCACGCGGCGGATATCCACCACGCGCTCGTCAAATTCGTCGCGTTCTTCATCGCGTCCACGACGCGAATCTCGCCTTCTGCGATCTGCCATATGCCAACTCCCGCCTAAACTTGCAATCCGGCTTCGCGGGCAGCTTGCGCAACTGCCGCCACCCGTCCGGTGTAGGTAAATCCGCCGCGGTCGAACACAACCACCTGGATGCCAGCCGCCTGAGCCCGCTCGGCAACTTTCTGCCCGACCAATTTCGCCGCTTCCAGCTTGCTGCTGTCGCCCAGCTGCGGCGCCAGTTCCCGGTCGATGGTCGAACAGGCGACCAGGGTGCGCCCCGCGACATCGTCTATAATTTGCACGAAGGTGTTGCGGTTGCTGCGATAGACATTCATGCGCGGGCGGGCAGCGGTGCCAGAGATACGTCTGCGCACGCGCCGATGTCGCCTCTTCCGCGCCAATACTTTTCTGCGACCAATGATATCTGCCATCGTTCCATTTCCTCGTTTCGCGCTCGGCTAGCGTTTGCCGGCTTTGCCAGCTTTGCGCCGCACATATTCGCCCAGGTAGCGCACGCCTTTGCCCTTGTAGGGTTCGGGCGGTCGCCAGCCGCGGATATCGGCCGCCACTTGGCCAACCACCTGCTTGTCGATGCCGTCGACATGGATGATGGTGCCGCGTGAATCTTTCGGCACATCAAATGTGATATTGGCGGGTGGCTCCACGATCACCTCGTGTGAATGCCCCAGCCGCAACTGCAAATTGCTGCCTTGCAGGGTCGCCTGATAGCCGACGCCTTGGATCTGCAGTGTCTTGCGATAGCCGTTGGCAACGCCCTCGACCATGTTGGCCAGCAGGGCGCGCGTCAAGCCGTGCAGCGCCTTGTGATGCCGCTGGTCGGATGGACGATCGACAACGATGCTGCCATTCTCTTGGCGGATCGCCATATCGGGGTTGAAGTCGCGGCTCAGCTGGCCTTTCGGACCGCTGATCGTGACGCTGTTGCGCTCGATGCTAATGGTGACTTTGTCTGGCAGCACGACCGGCTGCTTGCCTACGCGTGACATTGCGCTTCCCTTTCCGCCTACCAGATATAGCAGAGCACTTCGCCGCCGACGCCATCTCGTCGCGCCTGCTGCGCTGTCATCACTCCCTTAGGCGTGGTGACGATGGCGATGCCCGTGCCGCTGAGCACGATGGGCAGCTCGCGCCGCTTGCGATAAACGCGCCGGCCTGGCTTGCTGATGCGCCGCAGTTGGGTGATGACCGGCTGCCGATCGCGCCGACTGCCGATGTATTTGAGTTGCACATTGATCAAGGGCACGGGACTCTCGTCGCCGATGCTGAAATCATGGATATAGCCCTCTTCCCTGAGGATGCGGGCGATCTCCACCTTGATGTTGGATTTGGGCACGATAACTTCGGGCTTGCCGCGAACCAAGGCATTGCGAATGCGCGTCAGCATATCGGCAATTGGATCGTTGGTAACATTAGACACGATAACCGCCTCCCTACCAGCTCGCTTTTACAACGCCGGGAATCTCGCCTTCCAGCGCCATTTCGCGGAAGCAGATGCGACACAAGCCAAAGCGCCGGATATACGCGCGCGGGCGTCCGCACACCTTGCAGCGGTTGCGCACGCGCACCGGATACTTACGCCGCTCTTCCCGATATTGCATACATTTCTTCGCCATAGGTTCCCCTTTAATTCCCCTGGAAAGGCATGCCGAGCAAGGCCAGCAAGCGCCGCCCTTCCTCGTCAGTCCTGGCGGTGGTCACGATAGAGATTTCCATCCCGCGCACCTTGTCGATCTTGTCAAAATCAATTTCCGGGAAGACCAATTGCTCGCGCAAGCCGACCGTGAAGTTGCCGCGGCCATCCAGTTTTGCGGGCACACCCCGAAAGTCGCGAATGCGTGGCAACGCGATATTGACCAGCCGGTCATACAGCGCCCACATGCGTTCGCGGCGCAGGGTAACCTTGGTGCCAATCGCCCTGCCTTCGCGCAGTTTGTAGGTGGCGATGCTCTTCTTGGCGCGCGTCACCACCGGCTGCTGACCCGTGATGGTCATGAGGTCTTGCACTGCGCCATCCAACGAGCGCGGCTCGTCAATGGCTTCGCCAACGCCGATATTCAACGTGATCTTGCTGATTGTCGGCACCTGCATGCGGTTGGTGTAGCCGAACTCTTGCGTCAAGGTCGGCACGACTTCTTCAATATAGCGGGTGTACATGCGGTTTTCCATAATTCACCTCGCCCTGGCTATTCGATGTTTCTGCCGCTTTTTTTGCTGTAGCGCGTCTTCTTGCCATCTTCCGTCATGCGATAGCCGACGCGTGTGCGCTGGTCGGTGTGCGGGCAGACCAGCATCACATTCGACAAGTGCAGCGGCGACTCGAACTCCATTATCTGGGCGGGGATTTGCTGCCCACCCGGACCAGGCCGCGCCTTGCGATGTCGCTTCAAAATGTTGATGCCATTGACGATGACGCGGTTTTGCTTTACCAATACCCGGACGACTTCGCCTCGCGAGCCCTTGTCTCTGCCCGCGATGACCTCGACCATGTCTCCTTGCTGCACTCGTTGCATGTGTCTGTCCTCTGCTACAAAGTCTCGGGCGCAAGCGAGACGATCTTCATGAAGCCTTTGTCACGCAGCTCGCGTGCCACCGGGCCAAAGACTCGGGTCCCACGCGGATTCTCTAGGTCTTCCGCCAGCACCACAGCTGCGTTGTCATCGAAGCGGATGGTCGATCCATCGGAGCGGCGATATTCCTTGTGGGTGCGCACGATCACTGCGCGCACCAGCTCGCCTTTCTTGATAGCGCCGCTGGTGGATGCCGACTTGACCGTCGCAACCACGATATCGCCAACATGACCGTATTTGACTCGCGAGCCGCCGATGACGCGGATGACCAAGATTTCCTGCGCGCCGCTGTTGTCGGCGACTTTCATTCGCGATTCCGTCTGAATCATCTGTTTGCTCTCTCCGTTCTCGCAACGTGTCCGCGCCCGGCTCAGCTGCCCAGCTCGGGCGGGGCTTCCAGCACGGTTTCGACCACCCAGCGTTTGCGCTTGCTGATAGGACGGCTCTGCACGATGCGCACCAGCGCGCCGATGCCAGCGCCCGTTTCGTCATGCGCCATCACCTTTTTTGTGGAGGTGACGACCTTGTGATACACCGGGTGCATCTTGCGGTTTTCAATGGCGACCACGACCGTTTTTTGCATCTTGTCGCTGACAACCGTGCCCACCAGGCGCTTGCGGTTATTCGGCATTGCTTCCTCCTTGCCCAACCAGCTCCGCCGCCAGCTCCCGCTCGCGCAGGGCAGTTTTCAGCCGGGCGATATCGCGCCGGGCTTTGCGGAAAAGTGTGGTGTCTTTCAACTCGCCCGATGCCTGCTGGATGCGATAGGTATACATCTCCACCTTCAGGTCCTCGATACGGTCCAGGATGGCGTCATTGGATAATTCGCGGATTTCGTCGATATACATCAGCTGACCTCTCGCCCAGAGATGGGATCAAAGCGCTTGACGAACTTGGTTTTAATCGGCAGCTTGTGCGCAGCGAGGCGCAGCGCTTCTCGCGCGTCGTCTTCGGGCACGCCACTCATCTCAAACAAGATGCGGCCTGGCTTGACTACGCACACCCACTTTTCGACCGAACCTTTGCCTTTGCCCATGCGGGTTTCGGCAGCTTTCTGGGTGACGGGCTTGTCGGGGAAAATGCGGATCCAGACTTTGCCACGCCGGCGGATATAGCGCACCATGGCGCGGCGGCAGGCTTCGATCTGACGGCTGGTAACCCAGCTGGGCTCCAGCGCCTGCAAGCCATAGTCGCCAAATTGCACGATTGCGCCACGGCGGGCTTTGCCGCGCATGCGACCGCGCATCTGTTTGTTATACTTTCTGCGTTTCGGCATCAGCATTGTTGCTGGTCTCCTCGCTTTCCACAACCGCTAGTTGCGGCGGCGTCTGCCCTCGGGCTGACTGCTACGTTGCGCGCCCGTGCTAAACGGGTCTTCACCTGGCAAGATGTCGCCCTTGTAAATCCAGACTTTGACGCCAATCTGCCCGAAAGTCGTCAACGCCTCAGAAAAGCCATAATCAATATCGGCGCGCAATGTATTGCGGGGCACGCGCCCATCGAAGAGCCATTCCCGCCGCGCCATGTCCGAGCCGCCCAGCCGGCCGCTGACTTCAATGCGGATGCCGCCAGCGCCTTGACGCATCGCCTGCATAATCGCGCGCTTCATCGCCCGACTGTGCCCAATGCGCCGCACCAACTGGCTGGCCACATTATCCGCCACCAGTTTGGCATCCAGATCGGGCTTGTCGATCTCGCTGACTTCGACCTTGACGGTCTTGCCAGTCATCTCTTGCAGCTGCTGGCGCAATTCTTTGACCGCTTCGCCCTTGCGTCCGATAATCAAACCGGGGCGCACAGTATTGATGGTGATGATGACCAGATTGGGCTGCCGTTCGATTTCGATGCGCGAAACGCCAGCGCGCGTCGTCTTCTGACGGATGAACTTGCGAATCTGCCGATCTTCCATCAACAGGTTGACAAAACGATCGCCTTCTGCATACCAGCGAGCGTCCCATTCGCGGATTACCTTAAGACGAAAGCCTTTTGGATGAACCTTGCGACCCATTAGTCTTCTTCCTCTCGTTCTGCCACCATCACCCACAGGTGCGCGGTGCGTTTCAGACGCGGCTTATAGCGACCGCGCGCGCCAGCCTTAAAGCGCTTCAATGTCGGACCATCGCCGGCGTAGATCTGCGATACATACAGCTCGCCGCGGTTCAGGTCGAAGTTGTTGACTGCGTTGGCCATCGCCGAGTTGAGCGTTTTGCTGACGAAGTCCGAACCCTTTTGGGGCATGAACTTCAGCACGACCAGCGCTTCTTCGGCATCCATCCCGCGCACTTTGTCGCAGACCAGCCGCAGCTTTTGTGGCGATATCGGCAGATAGCGGGTAATCGCTCGTACTTCCATCTCGGTTCGTCCCTATCGTCTGCTATCGGTGATATGTCCACGGAAGGTGCGGGTCGGCGCGAATTCGCCCAGCTTGTGACCCACCATGTTCTCGGTGATATAGATGGGCACATGCCGACGCCCGTCGTGCACGGCGATGGTATGCCCCACCATCTGCGGGAAGATGGTGCTGGCGCGGCTCCAGGTGCGGATGACCACCTTTTTGTTCTGCCGGTTGAGCCGCTCGACCTTTTCCAGCAATTTGGGCTGGATAAAGTAGCCCTTCTTCAATGAGCGTGACATTAAAATGCCTCCTGATTACCGGCGCTTGCCGCGGCGGCGAATGATGAAACGGCTGGTGCGTTTGTTACGGCGCGTGCGCACACCCAGCGCTTTTTTGCCCCAGGGCGTCTTGGGCGCAGCCATGCCGATGCCGGTTTTGCCCTCGCCGCCGCCATGGGGATGACTGGCCGGGTCCATCGCCGTACCGCGAACAGTCGGTCGCCAGCCCAGCCAGCGCTTGCGGCCCGCCTTGCCCAGCTTGACATTGCCATGTTCGGCATTGCCCACCTGCCCGATGGTAGCGCGGCAACTGCCCAGGATCATGCGCATCTCGCCACTGGGCAGGCGCAAGGTCACATACTTGCCTTCGGCTGCCAATATCTGTGCCGAAGTGCCGGCGCTGCGAGCGATCTGCGCGCCTTTGCCCGGGCGCATTTCGATATTGTGTACGACTGTGCCCAGCGGAATGTCCTTGAGCGCGCGGCTATTGCCCGGACGCAGGGCGCTCATCTCGCCATTGCCAACCGTATCGCCGACTGATACGCCCATCGGCGCGATGATATAACTCTTCACGCCATCTTCGTATTGCAGCAAGGCGATGCGAGCCGACCGGTTGGGGTCGTATTCAATAGCGATGACCTCGGCGCGGCAATCTTCTTTGTCGCGCTTGAAATCGATCAACCGATAACGCCGCTTGTGGCCGCCGCCGCGATGCCGGACTGTGATGCGCCCGGTATTGTTGCGGCCACCCTTCTTGCGCAGCGCGCGCGTCAGTGACCGTTCGGGCTTGCTTTTGGTGATCTCCTCGAAGGAGAAGCCGGTCATGTCACGGCGACCGGGCGATGTGGGTTTGTATACCTTGATGGGCATCGCTCATGCTCCCCTAGACATTAAAGAGCTCGATCGTCACGCCCTCTTCCAGCGTGACAACAGCTTTTTTCCATTGACGCGAGCGGATGTAGGAATTGCGCCCACGCCGTCCGCGCTTGGCTGGCATCACCATGGTATTCACCTTGATGACTTGGCCGTCCAGGTCGAAGATCTCTTCCACAGCTTCCTTGATCTGGATCTTGTTGGCTTTGCCAGCCACTTCAAAGACATACTTGTTCTCGGCTTCCGCAATCAGGGTCGACTTTTCGGTGATGACCGGGCGGCGGATAATGTCGTAAATATGCAGCTCGGCCATGTTACTTTCCCTTGCTCCACAGGCTGGCAATGACATCCAGCGCTGCCAGTGGCATGATGACCTTGTCATATTTCAGCAGGTCGCGGACATTCAAATAATTGACGACGATGCTGTGCGCGTTCGCCAGGTTGCTGACACTTTTGCGCACCGCTTTCTGCTCTGCCGTCACAACAATCAGCGCCGACTGCTGGCCGACCAGCGATTCGATTAGCTGGCGCATCGCCTGCGTCTTCGGCGCGTCCATCGCCAGTTCGTCCAACAAAACCAACTGCCCATCGCGGACCAAGGCGCTCAACGTAGAGCGGATAGCCCCCTGGCGCATTTTGCGGGGCATCTTTTTTGAATAATCACGCGGTTTGGGACCATGCGCCAAGCCGCCGCCGACAAAGATAGGCGCGCTTTGGGCACCATGACGCGCCCGACCAGTGCCCTTTTGCCGATACCACTTGCCGCCGGTCGCGCGGATCTGCCCGCGGGAGCGCGTGCTGTGCGTGCCTTGGCGGGCGTTGGCCAGCTGACGCACAAAAGCCTGGTGCATCAAGCCCACATTGATCTTGGCTTCAAAGACATCGGGCGGCAGCTCGACCTGCGAGACTTCTTGCCCGGCGCTGTTCATGACTGGAAACTGCATTGCCGTAACTCCTGTAGGTTGCGCTGTTGGCTCAGGCGCGCTTGTTGGCGGGCTTGATGATAACGATGCTGCCCTTGGCGCCGGGCACAGAACCCTTGACGGCCAACAGATTTTTCTCGGCATCGACAAGCACCAGGGACAGGTTTTGCACCGTGACACGGTCGTTGCCCATGCGGCCCGCCATCCTCTTGCCCTTGAGGGTGCGGCCGGGCGTCGCGCACATGCCGATCGAACCGGGCGAACGCATGCGGTCGGATTGACCGTGCGTCTTTGGTCCGCGCGCGAACCCGTGCCGTTTGATGGTGCCAGCATGCCCGCGCCCTTTGCTCGTGCCGATGACATCGACCATTTCGCCGCGTTCAAAGACAGCAACCGTGATCTCTTGCCCTTCTTCGACCTCGATGCCGGCGTCATCCGCCAGGCGAAATTCGCGCAGGTGACGCAAGGCCGGCAGGTCCGATTTTTGCAGGTGCCCCAGCTGCCCCTTGGTCAGATTCTTGGGCTTGGTTTCGCCAAAGCCCAACTGCACCGACACATAGCCATCGCGCGCCTGGTTGCGCACCTGGGTCACATAGCAGGGACCAGCCTGGATAACCGTCACAGGGATGACCGTGCCTTGCTCGTCAAAGACCTGGGTCATGCCCACTTTTTTGCCAATCATGCCTTTCATGATTTAGCCTCCGCTCGGGCGCTGGTGTTTCGCGTTGATATCACGTTGCTGCCCGAATCCTGTCCTGTTGACGACGTTGCGCCGTCCCTAAATCTTGATTTCAATATCGACGCCAGCCGGCAGATTCAGCCGCATCAAGGTGTCGATGGTTTTGCTGTCCGGGTCGAGCACATCGATCAGGCGCTTGTGCGTGCGCACCTCAAAATGCTCTTGCGAATCTTTGTCAATAAATGGCGAGCGCCGCACGGTGAACCGTTCGATGCGCGTGGGCAGCGGCACAGGACCCACAACTCGCGAGCCAGTGCGTTCTGCCGTGTCGACGATGCGCACCGCCGACTGGTCGAGCACGCGATGGTCATAGGCTTTCAATCGAATGCGGATTTTGTTCTTTGCCATGCCCCAACCTTTGGCTGTGTGCGGAGCGGGACCGCCTCGTGCAGAAGCGGCCCCACGCCCCAGACAGATCTACTCAAGTATCTCGGTGATACGCCCGGCGCCGACGGTCAACCCGCCCTCGCGGATGGCGAAAGACGAACCGCGCTCCAGCGCAACTGGCGTGATCAACTCTACATCCAGGTTGACATTGTCGCCGGGCATGACCATCTCTACGCCGTCGGGCAAAGTGATGGTGCCGGTGACATCCATGGTGCGGATATAGAATTGCGGGCGGTAGCCGGTGAAGAAGGCTTTGTGACGTCCGCCTTCGTCGCGGCGCAGCACATAGACCTCGCACTTGAACTTCTTGTGCGGGGTGATGCTGCCCACCTTGGCGATAACCATGCCGCGCTGTACATCGGTGCGCGCCACGCCACGCAGCAAGATGCCAGCGTTGTCGCCAGCCTGCGCCTGATCCAGCTCTTTGTTGAACATTTCGATACCGGTGACGACGGTCTTGGGAATCTCGTCCCGCAAGCCGACGATGTCCACTTCAGTGCCTTTCAACAGGGTGCCGCGGGCGACGCTGCCAGTTACAACCGTGCCGCGACCCTTGATGGAAAAGACATCTTCGATCGCCATCATGAAAGGCTTGTCGACATCGCGCACAGGCGTGGGGATCCACTCATCAACCGCTTCCATGAGCTCGACGATCGAGGCGTATTCGGGCGCATCGGCGTCATCGCTTGCGCATTCTTCCGCTGCCAACGCAGAGCCTTTGATGATGGGTGTATCGGGGTCGAAGTCATAGCCTTCCAGCAGCTCCGCCAATTCCATTTCGACCAGCTCGATGAGTTCTTCGTCATCCATCTGGTCGGTCTTGTTGAGGTAGACGACCATGGCCGGCACCTCGACTTGTTTCGCCAGCAGGACATGCTCGCGGGTCTGCGGCATGGGTCCGTCGGGCGCGCTGACGACCAAGATCGCGCCATCCATCTGCGCTGCCCCGGTAATCATGTTCTTGATGTAATCGCGGTGGCCCGGGCAGTCTACATGCGCATAGTGCCGATTGTCGGTTTCGTACTCGACATGGCGGATGTTGATCGTGATACCGCGGGCGCGTTCTTCTGGCGCATTGTCGATGTCGCCGTATTCACGCATCTGCGCTTGCCCTTTCAACGCCAGGACCTTGGTGATCGCGGCGGTCAGGGTCGTCTTGCCATGATCGACATGGCCGATCGTGCCGATATTTACATGTGGTTTGCTGCGCTCGAATTTTCCCTTTGCCATCGGTCTGTTCCTCTTGTGCACTCCTCGGACTCGAATAGTGAAATACGAACGAAATTGTTGGCTGAGACGCCCCAGCCGCCTACCCTAGCGCGCCCCGGACTTCACCAACTCGGTGATATCGCTGGGCGCGATCGTGTAGGTATCGAACTCCATGCTAAAGTTGCCACGACCCTGGGTGTTATTGCGCAGGTCGTTGGCATAACCGAACATCTCGCCCAGCGGCACTTGCGCCTTGATGACCGAGATGCCTTCGCTGTGCGGCTCCATGCCCGTGATAACGCCGCGCCGCGCCGAAATATCGCCGACCACCGCGCCGGTATAGCCATCGGGCACGACCACCTCCACGCGCATCGACGGCTCCAAAATGACTGGCGCGCCTTTCTGAATGCCTTCTTTCAGGCACATCGAGCCAGCGATGGTAAAGGCGATTTCGCTGGAATCGACTTCATGAAAAGCGCCATCGACCAGCGAAGCCTTGATGCCGACAATCGGATACCCCGCGATGACGCCGCCCTGCATCGCCTGGCTGACCCCTTTTTTGACAGCCGGGACAAACTCCTTGGGGATGCTGCCGCCGCGGATGGCGTCTACGAAGTAGAGCTCTCCAACTGCTTGGTCTTTTTCTTCGTCTGGCAGCGGCTCGAAGCGAATCGTACACCGCGCATATTGCCCGGCGCCACCCGTCTGCCGGCGGAAAGTGGTATCGACTTCTGCCAGGCGGGTGATCGTCTCGCGGTAGGCGACTCGCGGTCTGCCCACGCGCGCTTCTACGCCATATTCGCGCATCAGGCGGTCTACCAGCACCTCCAGGTGCAGCTCGCCCATGCCTTTGATTTTTGTCTGCCCCAACTGGTCATCGACCTCGATTTGGAATGTGGGGTCTTCTTCCGCCAGTTTGCGCAAGCCGATGCCCATTTTGTCTTGATCGGCTTTGGTGTTGGGCTCGATCGCCACCTCGACCACCGGCGCGGGGAAAGTGATGTTCTCCAGCAAGATGGGGCTGGTGGGCGAGCAGAGCGTATCGCCAGTAAACGTCTCTTTCATGCCGATTACGGCGGCGATATCCCCCGCGTGCACTTCTTTGACATCTTCGCGGCGGTCGGCAAACATGCGCACGATGCGTCCGATGCGCTCGCGGCGTCCGTTGCCAGGATTGATCACCATCGTTCCAGCTTTCAACACGCCCGAATAGACGCGAGTGAAGGCCAGCCGCCCGTATTGGTCGGACACAATTTTGAACACCAGCGCCGCCAGCGGGTCGGTGTCATGGGCGCGGCGCAACAACTCCGAGCCATCTTTGGGATGCTCGCCCGTGATAGGCGGGATATCCAGCGGCGAAGGCAACAACGCCACCACCATATTCAGCAGCGCCTGCACGCCCTTGTTCTTCAGCGCAGCGCCACACATGACTGGATGCAGCGCGCCCGAAATGGTGCCAGCACGCAGCGCGCCCAACAATTCCTCATCGGTGATCTCTTCTTCTTCGAGGAATTTCATGGTAAGGTATTCGTCGTTTTCGACGATTTTTTCGATCATCTCCTCGCGGCGCGTTTCCGCCATTTCGCGGTGGCTCTCGGGGATGGTGTGATAGCGGATATCGGTGCCTTCGTCATTGCCATAGGTGATCAACTCCATATTGAGAAGATCGATGATGCCTTGGAAATTCTCGCCGCTGCCATAGGGCACCTGGATGATGACCGGATTGGCATTCAGCCGGTCGACCATCATATTGACGCAACGGTCAAAATCCGCGCCGATGCGGTCCATCTTGTTGACGAAGCACAAGCGCGGCACATTGTAGTCCGAGGCCTGCCGCCAGACCGTTTCCGATTGCGGCTCGACGCCAGCCACGCTGTCAAAGACCGTGATGCCACCATCCAGAACGCGCAGGCTGCGCTGCACCTCGGCTGTGAAGTCGACATGGCCCGGCGTATCGATGATATTGATTTGATGATCGTTCCAGCCAGCCGTCACCGCCGCCGATGTGATGGTGATGCCGCGCTCGCGCTCTTGCTCCATATAGTCGGTGGTAGCAGAGCCTTCGTGCGTCTCGCCGATCTTGTGCACCATGCCCGTGTAATAGAGCACGCGCTCGGTCACAGTCGTTTTGCCGGCGTCTATATGCGCGATGATGCCGATATTGCGCACTTTTGCGAGTTCAAAATCCGGGTTCAACATTGTCATCTCTCGTCTTGTTCCCACGCGTAGCCGCTGCAGATGCGCTTTCAGGCTCTAGCGAAAATGGGCAAAGGCGCGGTTCGCCTCGGCCATGCGATGGGTTTCGTCTTTGCGGCGCACCGCATTGCCCTGCCCGTTGTAGGCATCCAGCAGCTCGTTGGTGAGCTTTTCGGCCATGCTTCTGCCGCTGCGGGCGCGGGCAAACATGATCAGCCAGCGCATCGCCAGGGTGATTCCGCGCTCGTGCGAAACATCGATGGGCACTTGATAGGTCGAGCCGCCGACGCGCTTGGGTTTGACTTCGACAGCTGGCGCGACATTGCGGATGGCTATCTCGAAAACTTCCACCGGGTCTTTCTTGGCGCGCTCTTCCATGCGG
>JAJDZQ010000047.1 GCA_022824565.1 Anaerolineae bacterium
TCTAAAGCAGTCCGCGCGTAACCTCGATCATAGTTCCGACTTCGTCATCGCTGAGCTCGGGCGTTACGGGCAGGTTGACGATTTCTTCCGCCAGCCTGTCGGTTATGGGCAGAGGCGCGCGCGCCGAGAAAGCCTTCGCATAGACACTGTAGCGGTGTACCGGCGGCGCATAGTGGATGACCGCTTCTATGCCAGCCGCCCGCAAGCCCAGAACCACTTTTTCTTGCTGCGGCACGCGTATGCAGTAAGAACGGAAGGTGGGCATGGATTCGCTGCGGAAGCGCGGTGTCTGCGCAGCCGTGCCCGCCAGTCCCGCTTCCAGCGCTGCCACAATCTGCCTGCGCCGCGCCGTCCAGGTTGCCAGATGCGGCAGCTTCACCAGCAGCAGCGCCGCCTGCAGCGGATCGAGCGGGGCATTATAGCCCTCCGCGACATAATCTTGCCGGCCTTGCAGCGCGTCGCCCGCGCCATAACCTGTCAGCAGCCGCAGCCTTTCTGCCAGCGCCGCATCATTTGTAACCAGCATGGCGCCATTGCCCACGCTGCCCAGTGGCTTGTAGGGCGCAAAGCTGAACATGGCGATATCGGCAAATGCGCCCAGCGGCAGTCCATGATCATGCGCGCCCGTTGCCAGCGCCGCGTCTTCAATGATGCGCAGGCCGTGCCGATCGGCGATCTCTCGCAGCGCTTTGACATTGGCGGGGTGCCCGTGCAGGTCAACCGGCAGCAGCGCTCGTGTTCGCTCTGTGACAAGCGCTTCGACCAGTCCCTCGTCCATGGTGTAGTCGTCCGCCAGCACATCACAGAGCACAGCCCGCGCGCCACACTGATGGATTGCGCCGGTGGTAGAAATGTCTGAGTTGCCCACGCTGATGACTTCATCGCTCAAGCCCAAGCCACAGGCTTTCAGCGCCAGGAACAGCGCCAAGGTGCCGGAATGCACAGCTACCGCATGCTTTGCGCCGACCGTGGCAGCAAATTCGCTTTCCAGCCGCGCGCGCACCAGATAACCAGCGCGGGCATCGCCATAGAGCAGTGGCTCCAGTGCAGCCTGGATGTCTGCTCGCAGGGCTTCGTGCGTCTGCCCGGCTCGCGAACGCGGCACAGCGAATGGCTGCGTCATGGGTGCTTCGGCCTGTCCCTTCTGTGCTTCTATTTTCCCTTGTGGGCGCGCCACCATTTCGTCCCTGGGTTTGGAATCGTGACGTTGCAATTGTCGACTAGCTGTTGGCTTCGCGCCAGGCTGTCGCCAACATCGTGTGCGCGCGTGGCGGCAGTGGAGCGTTAGTGTCGATTAGCTGCAACGGATCATAGTTTATCGATATGCCCCAATGGAATCGAGCGCCAGGGTCATCTAACAGCTCGAATGTCAAGTCGGGGTGCAGTTCGAGCACAACTGTTTTTGGCCAACGGTGTTCATGCGCTCTCCAGTTGAATCGGCCCCCAAGTCCGCGGCTACAGCTGAAAGGCGCATAGCATAAAAAACCTTCAGGCGCGTTGGGCGCGGGGTACAGTACGCTGATAGCGCTGGCAAACATATTGCCGCCATACATCTCAATCAGCCCCTGCTCGGCCAGTTCTTGCTCCGACAGGGTGGTCATCACCATCAGGTAGCTATTGGGCTCCAAAAGCGGGACTTCCGTCAGTATTCGGTAAAAGACCTTGGCTTTCGCGTGAGCTTTGTCTGTCAAGTCGCCATGCGCGACGAATAACTTCGACATGCCTAGCAGCAGCAGCGCCGTGGTCAGCGCGATAAGCAGCAGGTCGCGGCTATGCAGATCGCGCAGCTTTGCCAAGAGCAACAGCAGCAGGCAAATTACGCTGACAGCGGCGACGGCGGGCGCATAGGTCATGATATTGCTGGCGCGACCCACCAGTATCGCGATGGCGCTGGGCACGCCTTTCAGCAGGATCATGATGCCAGTCGCGGGCACGATCAATGCGAAACCGAGCAGGGTGCCCTGCACGATACGCCTCAAGGCTGGCTCTGGTGTTTCGTCAGGCTGCCTCGACAGATAGAGAGCAGCGGCGGACAGGCAGCAAACGGCTGTCAATGTGGGCAACCACCAATCGTTGACAGCCAAGGATTCGAAGGCTGTGCGCCAGCCTCCAAAGTAGATCTGATAATAGATGCTGGCCAAGCCGTCGGTGAAACCGTCTAACAAAGAAGATTGTGATGATGCGTCGGCCGAAAACAGCGCATCAATGGTCCGGAAAGCGAAGACAGGTCGGCCAGTCGCATACAGCCAGAGCACCCAGAAAGCTTTCAGCGACACAGCAAGGTAGAACAGCAGTGCCAGGTTGACGCGCCGCCAGCTGGTTGTCCCCCGACGCAGCCACAGAATGAATGGCATGACGAGCAGCAACGCAAAGCCCGCTTCATAGGTGCCGATATTCAACAGCAGCGCCAGAGCGCATCCCGCCAGCGATCGCCAGCGGTTGGATTCCAGGAAGTCCAGGGCGCAGTAGCAGGCCAGCATTATCCACAGAGCGCTGCTGGTGCCAGTCGAGTATCTCGTCGCCAGCAACATGTCATTTATCGGGAATGCCAAAGCCAATGCGGCGATCAGATACGCATAAAGTTTGCGCACGCCGAGTTTTCGCAAGACACCGTAGGTGAAGATTGATAGCAAGGCTATATTTGCGCAATTGACGATGTGATGGCCGACAAACGACTCGCTGTCGATCAGTGTCGCCAGCGTACGCGGCATATCGACAAATGGACGTGTCGCATACTCCCCTATAAACGCCTCGCTATGAGCGTGTTCAAAAGCGGCTTTGCTGACCCACTCTTCCCACTGCCCCACGCTCTCAAAGCCGAACGGCAGGTAGACGATCAGTACTGCCGCCGTCAGACCGAGTAGCGCCACGAAATCTGACCATTCACGCCGCAGCCAGGTTCCGCGCGCTTTATCAATTGCCATCGGCAGATAAACCAGCGCCGCCAGAACCAGCGCGACAAGATGTACATAAAAGAAAATCGGCGCATGCGCAAGCGAACCCCACAGGACTCGTAGAGGCAAGTCGTATTGCCGCTCCACACCATCCATGCCTGTGACTTCCAGCATCGCCGAGTAGCCTGGATATGCGCAGTGGGAGACTTGTGCGGCATTGTCCCGAAGCGGCACCGCCTCGCCTTCGTGCCGAACAGACTGCGCGCCAACAACTGACAGCCCGACATCAACGCATTCACGCGGAAAGACCAGGCTTGCCTTTTCCGCCCACATCGCCACCGTGACCTGCCCGTCGTCCACATCCAGTCGCGGCGGCTCTGGCTCGTTCAATCGCAAGAACACGCCAATCACCACCAGCGTCGACAAACACAGCAACAGCCAGCGCGGATTCAGCGCCTGTTCCAGACGATTCGTGATGAGAAAATAGGCCGCCAAGCCAAGCGAGCCGACCACGCCGATGAATCCCGCCAGATAGAGCAGCAGGTCGGGCAGGAAGTGAACGCGCAGCATGAACTCGCGGTACAGCCCGTCGGGACTGCGCACGGCAAACTGCGCCGCTGTGTCGTTGAGCTGCGGGCAGAAGGCTTTTTCTCCCCAGCCGATCTCGCCGCGCTCCTCGACATGCAGCGATTCGATGCCTTGCGTTTGCCATTCGATCGTCACGCAATCGCCAGGGAATAGCGCCCAGGCACGGTCAGCGGCGAAATGCAGCGTGGTTTCGCCGTATTGCTCGATGATGATGGGGATGGGACTGTTGACGGTGATGACGATCGCCAGTAGCGCAATCAGCAAGGCCAGGCCGACTGCGGTGGCGCGCGTGCTCAGGCGAAATTGGCGCAGAGGCATCGCTTAACTTCCCCCTGTCTTGACGGGGGGACAGGACAGTTTTTTTCTACCCCATCCCCGGCCCTTCCCCATATCAATGGAGAAGGGAGACTCGTCGAGAAACCAGTGCAAACTTGCTAATCTGCAAGAAATGGAGCATCAGATTACACTGTCTCTGAATGCGCTCCCCCTCCCTGATGCTTCGGGGAGGGGGTTGGGGGGTGGGGTAGACTCTCACATGCGCTCCATTGGAAACCTGTCCTGTCCTCAGCTGTCTCGTCGGGGGGACCGAGGGGGGTTGACCAGCGGCTCATCGGGATTTGCGCTAGCCCCGCCCGCGCACATTCGGGTCGAGAAAGTCGCGCAGCCAGTCGCCCAGGAACACAACGCCCAGCACCGTCACGGTGATGGCGATGCCCGGGAAGGTCGTCATCCACCAGGCGCTGTTGATATATTGTCGTCCATCCGAGAGCATCAGCCCCCAGGTGACAGTCGGCGGCTTTACGCCCAAGCCCAGGAAGCTCAGTGAAGACTCGGCCAGCACGGTCACGCCGACTTGCACAGCCGCCAGCACGATCGCCGACGAGATGACATTGGGCAAGATGTGGCGCAGCATGACCACCAGACGCCGCTGACCCAAAGCGTAGGCGGCGATGACATATTCTTGTTCGCGCACTTTCAACACCTCGCCACGTATCACGCGTGCATAGGTGACCCAGCCCGTCAAACCGAGGATGAGGATCAATGTGCCCAGCCCCGCGCCGACGACGCCCGATATCGCCACCACCAGGATAATGAAAGGCACAGCCAGCAAGCCATCGACAATGCGCATCATCAAGCTGTCCAGACGGCCGCCCACGAAGCCACTAACCAGCCCGTATAATACGCCGATCGTGCCCGATATCAATACAGACACCACGCCAACCAGCACCGAAACGCGGCTGCCAGCGATGATGCGGCTGAAGATATCGCGTCCCAATTGGTCGCTGCCCAGGCGATAAATGCCACTGGCATCGCTATAGCCCGGTGCTTCGAAGCGCGCTCGCAAGTTGCCTTTGATGGGGTCATGCGGCGAAACCTGCGGGCCAAAGAGCGCCAGCAGCACAACCACGGTCACGATACATGTGCCGGTCGCGCCGACCGGGCTATGCAGCATTGTGGCAATGGCGCGCAACAAGGCATTGCGGCGCGGTGGCAGGCTGGCGATATCGGCAGTCATACTTGTCCCTAGTCAAAACGAATGCGCGGGTCGATGAGAATGTAGATGACATCAATCGCGTAATTGATCAATATGAATGACAGCGCGAAGAAAAACAGACCCGCTTGCACCATGGCGATATCGCGCACATTGATGCTGTCGATCATCTGTCTGCCCAGCCCGGGCCAGCTAAACACGCTTTCCACGACTACCGAGCCGCCCAGCAGCCAGCCCAGCTGCAATCCAAACACGGTCACGATCGGGATGAGGGCGTTGCGCAGGGCATGTCGCAGCACCACCGCCTTTTGCGCCAGCCCCTTGCTGCGAGCCGTGCGCACATAATCCTGGCTGAGCACCTCCAGCATGGCCGAACGAGTCAATCGCGACAGGCGCGCTGCCATGCCGACGCCCAGCGTGACAGCCGGCATGATCAAAGCGCGCGGCTCTAATGCGCCAAAAGCCGGCAACATGCGCAAATGCACAGAAAAGATGATGATCAACATCAAGCCCAGCCAAAAGCTAGGCATGGCTGTGCCCAGCGATGCCAGCGCCGTGCTCAACAAGTCGAGGAGACTGTTGCGCTTCAATGCCGAGACAATGCCCAACGGGATGGCGATCGTCAAGCCGATGCCCGCCGCCGCCGATGCCAGCAAATAGGTATAGCCCAGCCGCTCGATGACCAACTCCATCGCCGGGCGATTGGCCTGGAAAGACTTGCCAAAGTCGCCACGTAGCGCTTTGCTGAGGAATGTGATGTACTGCTCGCCCAATGGCTTGTCGAAGCCCCAGGCCGCGCGCAGCTTGGCGATTTGCTCGGCATCAAAGTTGGGCGGCGCCATCACCAAGATCGGATCGCCACGCAGCCGCACCATAAAAAATACGACCAGCGACACCATGAACATGGTGACGACCAGTTGCAAGAGGCGGCTGAGAATGAATGCGCGCATGGCTGCCTGCTAAAGGTTATCCGAACGAGTGCGATCGGCCCGACCTGACACAAGAGCATTATACCTGCGCCGGCACGAGGCGGCGAACCATCCACAATGCTCGCTATAACCCCTCCCCGTCAGAACGGAAATAGTTGCCAAAGCCTGCCTCCCCCTGACCTGTCGGGGGGACCGAGGGGGGTGTCCGACTATAGCAAACCCAGCCGCTCGAATTGCTCGGGCGGGCTGTCATTTTCGCGCATCAACCGCTTTAGATGCCCGATCATCATGCGCTCGATATCGGCGTCTGACAGCGGCTGCTGCTGGGCATAATCGGCTTCGATATCATAGAGCAACGTGCCATAGGGCTGCGCTTCTACCCAGGCACGCCCCGGCACCCGCAAGGTGCGACAGCCTTTGGTGAAGCTGAAGGGCTCTGCCAGCGCTGCATCGTGCAGTTCGTCCACGCCGAAGTGCGCGCGAATGTGCATGGGCATCAATGTATATTCATACAGCGGCGTATTGTCTGGATTGGCGGGCGCGCGCATATACACATAGTTGCCATCGGTGCAGTTGACATGCCCGCCGAATATGCCAAAGAGCGCGGCTTCTCGCACGGGCGCGTCGTTGGCGATCGCTGCGGCCAGGGGAATGCCTTGCATATCCGCCGGCCGCTCCATATCAAAATAATCCAGCAACGTGGCGGGCAGGTCGATCATCTGCACCAGCCCCTCGCGGCGTTCGTCGGCGATGCGGCTGCGCGGATCCCAAATGAAGAGCGGCGTATGCGCCAATTCTTGATACCAAGGCTGCTTGTTCTTCGCCCACCAGTCGTGCTCGCCCAGCAGGAAGCCATGGTCGGTGCAGACGATGAGCATGGTGTCATCCCACAGCGACAACGCGTCCATGAGGTCCATGACGCGCCCCAGATAGCGGTCGCACATGGAAAGCAGCGCCGAATATTGATAGCGCATATATTGCACATAGTCTGGCGATTCGGTCAGCGGTTTGTAGCTTGGCCAGTCGACAGGCAGGTTCGGCTCGGGCTGATTTTCCAGCTGCGGATACAGCTGCTTGAATTCGGCATGGCTGAAGAAGGGTTCGTGCGGGTCGAATGTTTCGATTTGCAAATACCAGTTGTCGGCAGCGGCATTGTCGCGGATGAATTCCATGCCCAGCGAGAAAGTGCGCGCCTGGGGTTGGTCTTCGGGCTGGGGCATATAGCTGCGGTTGATCCAATCTTGCCGCCACGATTCCGCCGGAAAGGTCGGGTCGCCCGCCGAGCGCGTGTCAAAAGGAATCTCGACTTTGGGATCGACATGGCCCTTCCACAAGTCGCCTTCTTGCCCGCGCACGAGTTCGTAGCTGCTATAGCGATTGTGATAGGTGGCGCCGCCATCTTCCCAATAATGCACATGGTCGGTGACCAAGTGGGTGTAGACGTCATTTTCGCGCAGGATCTGTGGCATGGAGTCGTCGAATGGCTCCAGCGGCGACCAACTGCGATGCAAAAAGTTGTAGCGGCCTGTGTGCAGCTCGCGGCGGGCAGGCATGCAGGGCATACTGCCGATATAACAGTTGTCAAAAGTGGCGCTGCGCTCGGCGAGTCGCTGGAAGTTGGGCGCGTGCACCCAGTCGTTGCCATAGGGCGGCAGCATGCGCCGGTTGAGCGTGTCGAACATCAACATGATGGCTTTCATCGGCGCGCCTCCTTCTGGTTGACAATCTCTGCGTCAATTCTACTCTGCCAGAGGCGCTTCGCCCAAACCCGTCTGTTAGGAGTAAGCCTATAAAGCAATGAAAGAAAAAAGAGCCACCGAGTACACCGAGATACATGAGTATAGCGAGTGATTAAACCCTCTGTGCTCTCTGTGTCGAGGCGGCAATTGGCAGCAGCGCGCAATGCCGTGCTATGCTATTGGCACGGGCTAATGGGAAGGAGGCAGGCATGGTCGTGCTGGACAGACCGCGCGAAAAACGCAAGTACTGCCTGGCCGATGTGACGTGGCTGTTGCAATTGCCGGAATTTGCCGATGGACGCTTTGAATTGATCGAAGGAGAAGTTGTTGCCATGGCACCAACGGGATTGTCGCACGGCAGGCAGTCAAATCGCATAGGGCGGTTTTTGGACGAATATGCAGAGCAGACTGGCCTGGGCGTTGTGACGACGGATACAGGCTACTACGCAGCCGATGACGACGCGACCCTGTTAGGTCCCGATGTCGCCTTTATCCGCATGGACCGCCTGGACGACCCCGATTCGCAGCAATTTGTGCCGGCTATGCCCGACCTGGCTGTGGAAGTGAAGTCGCCCAACGACAGCTATGCCGGGGCTCGTCGCAAGGCGGACTTGTATCTGCGCCGTGGCTCGCGACTCGTCTGGCTTGTGTTTCCCGAACGGCGCGTTGTGGAAGTCTGCCGGCTGGATGACGCGGGGGGATTGCAAATCGACACCGTGAACGCAGATGGCGCGCTGTCTGGCGAGGATGTGCTGCCCGGCTTTACGCTCGAGTTGTCGCGCGTTTTTTCACAAGCTCGCTAGCCCTTGACTGCGTAACCAGCGCGCAATGCCGTGCTATGCTGTTGGCACGGGCTAGATGGGAAGGAGGCAGGCATGGTCGTGCTGGACAGACCGCGCGAAAAACGCAAATACTGCCTGGCCGATGTGCCGTGGCTGTTGCAATTGCCGGAATATGCCGATGGACGCTTTGAATTGATCGAAGGAAAAGTTGTTGCCATGGCACCAACGGGATTGTCGCACGGCAGGCAGTCGGGTTACATTATTCGATTTTTAGTCGAATATGCAGAGCAGACTGGCTTGGGCGTTGTAACGACGGATACAGGCTACTACGCAGCCGATGACGACGCGACCCTGTTAGGTCCCGATGTCGCCTTTATCCGCATGGACCGCCTGGACGACCCCGATTCGCAGCAATTTGTGCCGGCTATGCCCGACCTGGCTGTGGAGGTGAAGTCGCCCAACGACAGCTATGCCGGGGCTCGTCGCAAGGCAGACTTGTATCTGCGCCGTGGCTCGCGACTCGTCTGGCTTGTGTTACCCGAACGGCGCGTTGTGGAAGTCTGCCGGCTGGATGACGCGGGGGGATTAATAATCGACACCGTGAGCGCAGATGGCGCGTTGTCCGGTGAGGATGTGCTGCCCGGCTTTATGCTCGAGTTGTCGCGCGTTTTCTCACAGGCGCGCTAGCCTTTGATCGCGCCGACTGTCAGCCCCTTGATGATGTGGCGTTGTGCCAGCAGCACCAAGATCAGCGCCGGGATCATCGCCACGAAGGAGCCAGCCGCCATCTCGCCATAACGGATATTGAATTCTTGCACGAAGTTGGCGATGCCCACCGGGATGGTGCGTCCGGCGCTGGTGGTGGTGAGCGAGAGCGAAAACAGAAATTCTTTCCAGCTGAAGACGAAGACCAACACAGCCATAGCCGCCAAGCCCGGGCGCACGATGGGCAGGATGACCATGCGGAAAGCTTGCCATTGCGTGCAGCCATCAATGACCGCGGCTTCTTCCAGCTCTTTTGGCACTTCGGCGAAGAAGTTCATCATCATGATCACCGCCAAGGGCATATTCAGCACGACATGCGCCATGATGACAGCGGCGGGCGTGTCATAGATTCCAGCCGCGCGCGCCCATAGATAATAGGGCGTGACGAAGACGATGGGCGGCATCATGTTGATGAATAGCAGCCAGACGATGATCCCGCCCGCCACCCAGCGCCGCCAGTTCAGCCGCGCCAGCGAATACGCAGCCAGCGAGCCGATCGCCCCACAAATCAATGCCACGCTGGACGAGACAATCAGGCTGTTGCGCGTCAATTCGGCGAAGTTGCTGCGGCTGCCCGTGAAGATTTCTTCATAATTCGCCGTCTTCGCCGTGAAAAAGAAGCTGCCGCTATAGACATCAGCCATGCTCTTCAGCGAGGTCTGCACGATGTAAAACACCGGGAAGAGGATGATAAAGACGACGATCAACAACGCTAGGTTCAGCGCGATTTTGGAGGGGGCGGCTTGCTTCATCCCAAGCGCCTCCGCACGACTCGGCTCGCCCACAAATAAAATGCCACGAAGATGAACATAAATCCCGCCACCATCAGCGACAGAAAAGCCGCATAACCCAGCCGAAATTGCTCGCTGAAGACTTTGTATATGTGCATGCTGATGACCTGGGTGGCTGTGCCGGGACCGCCCGATGTCAACACGAAGATCTGGTCGAAGACTTTGAACGCCAAAATCGTGCGCAACAGCATGGCCACCAAAATCGTCGGCGCCATCATGGGCAGGATGACATAGCGGATGGTGCGCAGCTCGGTCGCGCCATCCACGCGGGCGGCTTCTAGCAGCGGCGGCGGGATCGACTCGATGCCAGCCAGCATGATCAAAAACATGAAGCTGGTCCAGTGCCAGACATCGACGATGATGACCGATATCAGCGCCAGGTCGGGGTCGGCAGTCCACAGCGGCGGATACTGCACGCCCAACTCGATCAAAATGGTGGTGAAGAGCCCGTAATTGTAGTCATACATCAGCGACCACATCGTGCCGATGGCGACAGGCGGGATTAGCAGCGGGATGATGACGACACTGCGATAGAGGATGGCGAGTGTTTTGGTGCGGCTGATGGCCACCGCCAGGCAGAAGCCGGTGACCGTCTCGATGAGGACCACCGCCACCACAAAAACCAACGTATTCTTCAGCGCGATGCCGGCGATGGGGTCTTTGGCCAGGTTGTCCAACTGCCCCAAGCCGATAAACTCCGAAACCAGCTCGCCTTCCACGAACTCCAACTCAGAGACGCTCATCTGCAATAGCTGCAAAATGGGCAGCAGGGTGAAGATGACCAGCACGACCAAAAGCGGCAGCAGCGCCCACAGCTTGAAGCTGCCCGCGCCGAAGAGCCGGTCGACCACCCTGGCTCTCCCTGTCGAGTTGGGCGGAGGGATTGCTACGGATTTCACAGCCATTGGCGACCTGTAATACCCCCCTCAGTCCCCCCGTCGTGACAGGGGGATGAAGGGCAAACTCGGATTTACGAACTCAAGACACCGTGTAGCCGGCGTCTTCCATGACAGTGCGGATTTCTGAGGCCATCAGCGAGACGGCTTCATCGGCGCTGATCTCGTTGACATAGGCTTGCGCCATGCGGGTCGAGACGCTGTCGCGGATGAGCGGCGTTTCTGGCAGGCGCGTTTCTGGATGCAAGAATGGCGTGCTTTCGGCGAAGGCGCTGGTCCACCAGCCGACGACCGGGTCTGTCGCCAGTTCTTCATAGGTATCCTGGCGGACGGGGATAGCGCCGGCTTTGGCATAGGCAAGCTGGTTGTCTTTGGTGGTCAGCCACTTGACAAACTCCAAGCCCGCGGCGGCGCGATCGGCGGGCAGGTTGTCGGGGTGGCACATGACCCACATGCCAGTGCGTGGCGAGCGGGCTTCGGCAGTGACGCCCGGCACAACAGTCGCGCCCATGTTGCCACCGACCACCGAGATATCTGGATTGTCATAGTTGGGTGCGGCCGCGCCCACCATGTGCACTTGCGCGAGTCGTCCGCTGGCCATCAGCGCCAGCAAGTCGCCCTGGCCGAGGTCGGCGTAATTCTGTGGTGCCCAGTCGCGTCCCAGCCGCAGCCAGCGATTAACCGCTTCCAAGCCTTCGGGGCGTTCGAAGCCCACCGACCAACTGCCATCCTCTTCCAGGCGCACATATTCGGCATCGTAGCTATCGACATAGGCGCCGAATTCCCACCAGATGGGGTTGGCGCGGTTGGCGTTGCCAAACATGCGCGGCGGTCTGCCCAGCTGCTCGGCGATCGCTTCCATTTCGTCGAAGGTCTGGGGCGGCTCGATGCCGTTTTCTTCGAAGAGGTCGCGGCGATAATAATAAAGCTGGATGTTGCCGTTGATAGGCACGCCGAGGATGGTGCCCATGGGTCCGTTGACGCCCAGATTGCTGTCCCACTTCGCCGCATCGCCATAGCTGATGATATTTTCATCGAGCGTGAAGTCGGCGTCGATGTCGGTGATGGGGCGCAGCAAACCCGATTTGTAGAAGAAGGGGATGTTCTGCTCGGTGATGGCGACCGCGTCATATTCGCTTTCGCCCGCTTGTGTGGCGTTGCGCGTTTTGTCGAGCATGCCGGGGAAGGGCGTAACATCCAGGTTGATCTCGTTGCCGGTGGTCTCGGTGTAGAGCTCGACCATGGCTGCGAAGCCAGGGAACCAGGGTGAGTCGTTGATGAGGATGGTGATGGGCGGCTGAGCAGCGACATCCTGGGCAAAGGCGCGGATATTGCTGTGCAGCAGCGGGTTGGCTGCCAGCCCGGCCGATAAGGCACCGACCGCCTTGAGGAAGTCGCGCCGCGAGAAATTGCCAATTCGCTTGTTCATGATTCGCTCCTTTGCGTGTACATAGATGAGTCGGCTATCAACCAGCAGAAGCGCGCTATGCGGCTCTGTACGCATAGTGGCGGCTGATAGACAAGTGCAGATAGCCTAGCGCAATTTCGCGCAGGGCGCAAAAAATGCTGGTTATTGCTGCCCAGAGCGCCCGCCGCCGCATATACCGCCTGCCTGCTCGCTGTGCTAGAATCAACATCATCTAAGCCTATACATATGCTTGCCAGCGCAGGGACAAGGAGCGCAACATGAGCCGGACAATCCAGAATTATGTGAACGGTGGCTGGGTCGATGCCAGCCCCAGCAAGAGCATACCCGTGCATGACCCCGCCACCTGCCAGTTGCTGGCGCATTGCCCAGACTCGACTGCGGCGGATGTCGATGTGGCGGTGCGGGCGGCGCGGGCTGCTTTTGATGAATGGCGCAGCACGCCGGTCTTGGTGCGCGCGCAGTTCATGCACCATTTCAAAGTGATGGTAGAAGAGCGCTTTGAAGATATCTCGCAGATCGTCGTGCGCGAACACGGCAAGACCATGGACGAAGCCCGCGGCGAGGTGCGGCGCGGCGTCGAAAGCATCGACTTTGCCATGAGCGTGCCCGTGCTGATGCGCAGCGATGGCTTGGAAGACATCAGCAGCGGCATCGACGAGACGACGGTGCGCCAACCGGCCGGGGTCTTCGCGGCCATCACGCCATTCAACTTTCCTTTCATGGTGCCGCTGTGGTTCTTGCCCACTGCCATCACCTGCGGCAACACCTTCATCCTCAAGCCATCGCCACAGACGCCACTGAGCACCGAGCTGCTATTTGAGCTGTTGGACGAGCTGGACTTGCCCGAGGGCGTGGTCAATTTGGTCAACGGCGGCGTGCCCAGCGCGACTGCCCTGATGGAACACCCGGGCGTGACTGGCGTATCTTTCGTTGGCTCCAGCCCGGTGGCAAAGATCATCTATGAGACTTGCACGCGCAATGGCAAGCGAGTGCAGGCGCAGGGCGGCGCCAAGAATTACATCGCTGTCATGCCCGATGCCAATATCGAAGCCAGCGTCAGCAATATCTTGGGCGCGGCTTATGGCTGTGCCGGGCAGCGCTGCCTGGCCGCGGCTGTGGCGGTGGGCGTGGGCGATGCCTACGATCAACTCAAAGACGAGCTCGCCAGGCAGGTATCGGAATTGAAGGTCGGCTATGGTTTGGACGAGACGACGCAGATGGGCACGGTCATCAGCGCTGGCGCCAAGCAGCGCATCGAATCCATGATCGCCCAAAGCCAGGACGAAGGCGCAGACATCGTGGTCGATGGGCGCGGCTTGCAGGTGGCTGGCTACGAGCAGGGTTCGTGGGTTGGTCCCACGCTTATCGCCGATGTGCAGCCCGATACCTTGATGGCTACCGAAGAAGTCTTTGGTCCCGTGCTATCTCTGATGAAGGCGGACAACTTTGCCGAAGCGGTCGACATCATCAACCAGAGCCATTATGGCAATGCCGCCAGCATCTTCACCAGCAATGGCCGGCATGCGCGAGAATTCAAGTACACCGTCAATGCGGGCAATATCGGCGTGAATATCGGCGTGGCAGCGCCCTCGGCTTCTTTCCCATTCGGCGGCCAAAAAGATTCCTTCTTCGGCGATTTGCACGGGCAAGGCATGGACTCCATTGAGTTCTATACAGAGCGCAAAATCGTCATCGAGCGGTGGATCTGAGCCATGGCGTCACTGAATACTTTCGGCGCGATATTGAGCCATGCCATTGA
>JAJDZQ010000096.1 GCA_022824565.1 Anaerolineae bacterium
TATCTGCCGTCGCGCCTTTCCATAATTCCTCGAGAAAAGCCAGCCGACTGGGTGTTGACATTGCTAGCCGGGCAGCCAACCGTCTATCAAGATGACGAAGTCGCCATCTACGACCTGCTGGAGCTGGATGCCGATGCCCTGTCCGCGGGGTCAAGCCGGAAGATAGCTGATGATCGAGCAGATAGCGGCCAATAACATGAATTGGCGAGAGCGTTTGCACACCCTTTGGCGGCGAGACCGCGCCCCATTGCTGGCGCTCGTCCTCGTTTTCCTGGTCATGACCTACCCCTTCGTCCAGACGATGCACCGCACCTTGCCCGGCGACGAAATCGACACCCACACAGCGCTTTGGCAGAACTGGTGGCTGCGCGAGGCATTGCTGAAGGGGCTGGACATCAACCACAGCCAGCTGCTATTCCATCCGACCGGGCTGGATGTGTCGCTGCAGCCCAAGCGCTGGACGATCTTTCCGCTGTGGACGTTGCTTTACAGCCTGGTTGGCGACCCGCTGGCTTTTAATCTGGTGGCTTCGCTGGGCATCCTCTTCAAAGCCTATGGCATGTACCTCGTCGGTTTGCTGCTCTTCGAGCGGCGAGCGCCTGCCTTGGTTGCCGCTGCCTATTATGCCTTCAACATCTACAGCTTGCCCACAGCGTTGCAGCAGCCCAACACAGGGGCGCAGGACTGGATTCCCTGGTTTATGCTGTTTTTCCTGGCGGCGCTGCTGCGGCTGCGGGCGGGCGCAGACTGGCGGGCTGTTGTGCCGCTGACGCTGGGCGCGGCGATATGTTTTTCGTTGAACTTGTACATGAACCTGAAGATCGGCATATTGGCGATGCTGCTGGGCGGCGGCTTTGTCATCTTGCTGCTGCCAACGCGAGGCTTGTGGCGCTCGAGGGATTGTTGGCTGACGTTGCTGCTATTTTCTAGCATTGCTGCCTTGCTTTGCGCGCCCTTGCTGCTGCCAGCGCTGGGCGATGACGACTTTTTGCATGCGTCGGCACAGGCGGTTCGCACAAATCCCTGGCTCAGTGTCGATGCGTTTTGGCAGTGGCTGCGCTGGGGATTGGTCAGCGTGGCTCTGGCTTTGCTGGGGATTGTCTATGCATGGCGCTGGCGACGCGAGGCGCTCGGCTGGCTGGCGCTGGCTGTCGCGTTCAATGCGCTAAGCTGGGGGCTGGTTATCTATTTTCGCGGCGAACCACTGCCGATTCACTGGACGCCCTATCGCCTGGTCGCCGACAATTTCTTCTTCCGCGCCTTGAATTATCCGCTGCGCATGAGTGGGATCTTCGTTTTTCCATATTCTCTGCTCATCGGCTGCGGGATTTGTTTGCTGATGCGGCGGTTGGACGCTCGGCGCTGGGGCTTGGCAGCGCTGGTTTTGCTGGCGGGGCTCTTGCTGATCGATACGCGCATCTTCCCGGTCGTCCTGCGCCCAGAGCCGCTCTCGGCCTATGTCGCGCAACTCGATCGGCTGTCGCCCGGCGCCTTGATAGACGTCCCTTTTGGTCGGCAACCGGCCAAATACTACATGTCGCTGCAGCGCCAGCACCGACGGCCTATTGTCGAGGGGATGATGGCGCGCATGCCCGCCGATGCCTACGATTACATTGACGCCGACCCGGTGTTGGCTATGTTTCGCACTTCGCGCCAAGAGCAGGCTGGCGACTTTGCCGGGCTATTGCTGTCTGCCAGGCAATGGCAGGCGGCTCTTGACCGCTGGAGCGCCGCTGGTTTTCGTTACCTCGTGCTGCATATAAAGCTGCCCCTGCATTCGCAAAACGACTCCAGCCAAGAACCAGCCGACTGGGTGATGTCATTGCTCGCCAGGCAGCCAACTGTCTATCAAGATGACGAAGTCGCCATCTACGACCTGCTGGAGCTGGATGCCGATGCCCTGGCTGCGGCGGGTTAAGCTTGGCAATAGGCGCGGCTGCGAAAGAATCCTCCGCGCCGCCTCGTCCAATCAACGCGAACACAGGAGGAAACAACATGTCTATTCCCAAGCAAGTTTTCGGACGCACGGGACATCTCAGCACCCGGACATTGTTCGGCGCGGCGGCTTTTTCCGATGTCACCCAAGACGAGGCCGACCGCACCATGCAATTGCTGCTCGATTACGGCGTCAACCACATCGACACCGCCGCCAGTTATGGCGATTCCGAGTTGCGGCTGGGACCCTGGATGGCACAATATCGCGATCAGTTCTTCTTGGCGACCAAGACAGCCGAGCGCACCTACGACGGCGCAAAAGCCGAATTTGAGAAGTCGCTGCGGCGGCTGCGCGTGGACGAAGTCGACCTCATCCAGCTTCACTACCTGGTGGGCAATGACGAATGGGAAGTGGCGATGGGCGCTGGCGGTGCCCTGGAATACCTGATCGAAGCGCGCGCCCAAGGCTTGGTCAAATACATTGGCGTTACCGGGCACGATGTCGCCATCGCTCGCATGCACCAGCGCAGCCTCGAGCGCTTCGACTTCGATTCTGTGCTGTTGCCCTACAATTACCTGATGATGCAGAACCCCGTCTATCGCTCTGGCTTCAACGAAGTGCTGGAGATCTGCCAGGCGCGCAATGTAGCCGTACAGACCATCAAAGGCATCACGAGACGGCCTTATCCAAGCGACAAGCGCAGTCATGCCACCTGGTACGAGCCGCTCACCGATCAACCAAGTATCGACAAAGCTGTGCACTGGGTGCTGGGCAACGAGCAGGTCTATCTGAATACGGCGGGCGATATTGGCATTTTGCCCAAAGTCTTAAACGCGGCAGCTCGCTTTGCCGGGCGCACTCCAGAAGCAGCTATGCAGGCGCTGGCCGCCGAATGGGAGATGACGCCGCTTTTTGTGTAGCCGGTCAGGCATCGGGCAGCGCCGACATGATGGCTCGTATCCGCTCTGCCGAAGCCTCCCAGCGCGCATAATCATCACCTTCGCCCAGCGACAATCGTGAACTGCGATAATGCATGCGGCTGTCGAGCTGTCTGCGCCCAGAGAAGTGAAATTCGCGCGCGCCAGTTGTGCGGGCGATATGACCGATGTTGTCCGCGTTGATGCCGCCGCCTGGCATAATCGTCAAACGTCCCGCCGCTTGCTGCACCAGCTGAGCGATCAAAGGCGCGCCGGCATCTGCGCTGGCTGCCTGTCCCGATGTCAGCAAGCGCGATATGCCCAGTCCCGCCAGCTTTTCCAGCGCTTCAAGCGGATCGCGGCACATGTCAAAAGCGCGATGAAACACCACCGGCAGCCCCTGTGCTTGGTCAATCAACCGTCTCGTCCGCTCGCGATCGACCGATCCATCCGCCGTCAAACAGCCGATGACCACTGCTGCTGCGCCGGCACGGCGGGCAAAGTCGATATCGCGCTGCATCACAGCAATTTCGGCATCGCTATACAGAAAGTCGCCGCGCCGCGGGCGGATCAACGCGGCCACAGGCAGCTCCAGCCGCTGGCAAACCAATTCAAGCAAACCTGGCGAGGCAGTCAAGCCGCCACTGGACAAGTCGGCGCACAATTCAATACGTTGCGCGCCACAGGCTCGGGCGGTCAACGCAGAATCCAGCGAAGCGACTGCGACTTCAAATGTATAGGCCATGAAACTGCCAGCTTAGCACAAAATAGTTGCACCGCAGAAAGTATGGGAAATTGGTCCTGCGCAAAACGATCTCGCCAGGAAGATGCACCTGCCTTGATGATTTGGAGGGGGCAAGTCCCAAAAAAGAATCTGTGTCCGCTGCGCCCTCTGTGGTTAAATCAACAAATCGCCAGGCAAGAGGAGACAGCACCATGACCAGCGCCGAGCAGCAAGCCAAAATCAGCACCGCCGACCTCATGCAACTGGCAGACTGGCGCGAAATTGCACCCTACCAGGATATCACCTATCACCAAGCCGAGGGTATCGCGCGCATCGCCTTCAATCGTCCCGATATCCGCAATGCCTTCCGCCCCAAGACCATCGACGAAATGACCGAAGCGGTCTTGCATGCCTGGCACGCTAGCGACATCGGCGTGCTGTGGATCACCGCCAATGGACCCAGCAGCAAAGATGGCATCTGGTCCTTCTGCGCCGGCGGCGACCAAAAAGTGCGCGGGCATTCCGGTTATGTCGGCGATGATGGCGTGCCGCGCCTGAATGTATTGCAGCTGCAGCGCTACATCCGCAATATCCCCAAGCCGGTGATTGCGGTTGTTCCGGGCTATGCGATAGGCGGCGGGCATGTCTTGCATGTTTGCTGCGACTTGACCATTTCCAGCGACAACGCCATCTATGGGCAGACCGGTCCCATCGTCGGCAGCTTCGATGCCGGCTTCGGTTCATCCTTCCTGGCGGCGCACATCGGGCAGAAAAAAGCTCGCGAAATCTGGTTCCTTTGCCGTCAATACAGCGCCGAGCAAGCGCAAGAGATGGGCATGGTCAACACCGTCGTGCCGCTGGCCCAGTTGGAGCGAGAAGCCCTGCAATGGTCGCGCGAGATCCTCAGCAAGAGCCCCATCGCCCTGCGCTTCATCAAAGCCGGCTTGAATGCCGAACTGGATGGGCAGACCGGCGTGCAGGTGCTGGCTGGCGATGCCACCATGCTCTTCTATATGACCGAAGAAGGCAGCGAGGGCAAGAACGCCTTCCTCGAAGGGCGCAAACCCGACTTCGGCAAGTTCCCGCGGCGGTCGTGAAAGCAATGCTTCACCACCGAGTTCACCGAGTTTAATGAGTTCACCGAGTGGATGGCGAACAGCAGTTTGTGAGCATACCCCACGCAAGTCTGGCCTCTCCCCGACTTTTCGGGGGGACTGAGGGGGGTGCGCCCGGAAAGACTTTTATTGTCGACCAGGGCAACGAATATACATTCGCCCAGGTCAACCGCCTGGCATCGATGATCAGCGGCTTGATCCAAGACCACAGCCAGCTGCAGCCCGGCGACAGGGTCGGCATATTGATGCCCACTTGTTTGTCTTTCGCCTTGACCGTGTTGACTTTGATGCGCATGCGCGTCGTCATCGTGCCGCTGAACCTGCGTTTGACCACATCCGAGCTACGGTGGCAGGTAGAAAATGCCGGCTGCCAGCTGGTCTTGTGCGACCCTTCGACCATTGCGCAAGCTGCTGGCTTGGGCGTCGCTGCGCTCGAATTGCGGCAGCAGCACTTGAGCGAAGCGCCGTCAGAATATAACGAATTCGGCGCGCTGAACCTGGCTGACGACTTCGCCATCATCCATACCTCCGGCACCAGCGGTCGCCCCAAAGCGACTGTGCTGAGCTATGGCAACATCTACCACAGCGCCCTGGCATCGGCGCGCACGCTCGGCACATGGCCAAGCGATCGCTGGCTGTGCGTCTTGCCGCTCTACCATGTCGGCGGGCTGAGCATCATCCTGCGCTCGCTGATTTATGGAACGGCTGTTGAGTTGTTGCCCGCTTTTGATGTCGACGAAGTGAATCGGACGTTGTGCGACAAGCCCATTTCAATCGTCTCGCTGGTGCCGACCATGCTGCAGCGCCTGCTGGATGCGAAAAAACGCGCCTGGAATCCACAGTTGCGCCTGGTGCTGCTGGGTGGCGAAGCGGCTAAGCCCAGCCTGATCGAACATTGCCTGGCGGAGGCTATCCCCGTGGCCGCCAGCTATGGCCTAAGCGAGGCTTCTTCGCAGGTGGCGACAGCCCTGCCGCAGCAGCTGCGCGACAAAACCGGCACAGTGGGCAAGCCACTGCCGTTCACGCAAGTGCGCATCGCTGACGAAGGCGGAGAAACCTTGGCGGCGGATGCGCCGGGCGAAGTGCTGGTCAAGGGCGCGACAGTCATGCGCGGCTATCATGGCGATGCGCCAGCAACCGACCGGGCATTGCGCGCTGGCTGGCTGCACACCGGCGATATCGGTTACCTGGACGCAGACGGCGACTTGTTCATCTTGCAGCGGCGCAGCGATCTCATCATCAGTGGCGGCGAAAATATCTATCCTGCCGAGGTCGAAGCAACTTTGCGGCTGCACCCGGCGCTGGACGATGCCCTGGTCTTCGCTCTGCCCGACGAGCAATGGGGACAACGGGTCGCCGCCCTCGTCCAACTGAAGAAAGGCAAAACCGTCGCCGCAAACGAACTGATCGACTTCGCGCGGCAACATCTGGCTCGCTACAAAGTCCCCCGCGAATTCGCCTTTGCCGAACTACCCAGCAGCGCCTCTGGCAAAGTCATGCGCAGCGCCGCCCAACAAGCCTTCCATGCTGCGTCTGCGCGCCGCTAGCGGGGTCAACTACGCCATCAGCCGGCAGGGTGGGGGCCAGCCACTGCTGCTGCTGCATGGCTTCACTGGCGACCACAGCACCTGGCAGACCGTCTCGCCAGCTCTGGGGGCGAAAAACCAATTGGTCCTGCTCGACCTGCCAGGGCATGGTGACAGCGACTCGCCCGAATGCGCCGCAGCCTGGAGCATGTCCAGCGTCGCTGCCGACCTCGTAAGTTTGCTGGACGCGCTGGAGCTGCCGCAAGTCCACTTGCTCGGTTATTCCCTGGGCGGAAGGCTGGCGCTCTACCTGGCGCTGCACTATCCGCGGCGCTGCGCCTCATTGATGTTGGAAAGCGCATCGCCGGGCATCGCCAATCTGAAGGAGCGCATGGCACGTCAGCAAAGCGATGAGCAGCTGGCGGACAAAATCGAAGCGCGCGGGATCGCCTGGTTCGTCGAGTATTGGCAGGCGCTGCCCATGTGGGCGTCACAAGCGCGCTTGTCTGCCCAAGCCCGGTTGGCGCAACGAAAACAACGGTTGCGTTGCCACCCAGCTGGCTTGGCGGGCAGCCTGCGTGGTCTGGGCACAGGCGCGCAACCCAGCTTGTGGGAAATGTTGCCGGGCCTGCAGATGCCAACTCTGCTCATCGTCGGCGCGCTGGACAGCAAATTTCGACAGTTCAATGCCGCAATGAGCGCTGCGATCCCCGACGCGCGCTTGGAAATCATCGCTGGCGCCGGGCACAATGCGCACCTGGAAAAACCCCGACAGTTCGCAGGTCTATTGGCGGCGCATTTGGCAGCAGCCTCGCTTTAGTTGCAGCCACCAGGAACACTGCGAATGGGCGTCCAGGCCGGCAGCAAGGTGTTGACCTGGGCGGGGACGGGCGTCAGCAAATACACCTTCACATACTCGTGCCAATCTCGCGTATAGTCGGCATCGCTAAAGCCCAGGTCGATCCAATAGGGCGAACTGCGGTAGCCGGCAGTATCCGCCATGTAGCCGACTCCATAGCCAGGCACAAAAACCTCGCTGCGATAAGAGATCAGGTCGGGGTCGGAAGCGACGATGCCTGTGCGCAAAGTCTCGCCGATGGCTGTCAAGGTGTTGCCGTTGTTCGAACGCGGGTTATAACTTGTCGCATACATGCACAGCACGCGCCAGTATTCGCGCGGTCCAGCCGGCGTATTCACCGTGCCCAGCACCACCGCCTTCGTGCCATAGCCGATGATGCGCTCCTGTGGCGGCTGCGCCCATTGTGGCTCGCTGGTCTCGCGGCTGACCTCGCTGCCATTTTCATAGCGCACGCGCGTGGTCGTCTCGCGGATGCCGGGTTGCGCCTGTTGAATCACCTGTGTTCTGTCCAGGAGCGTATCTGGGTCGGGGCGATATTGAGTCTTGCCCGCCGGGATTTCTTCGCGTTCTACCAGCTCTTCGACGCGCACGCGCACGACTTCGACCTCTGTGTCCGCGCCGAGCCATTCCGCCAGGGCCGGTCGCGTATAATCCAGACTGCCCAGCGATAGGTCCAGCTCGTCCAGCAAGTCGGCAACCCGTTTTGCCTGCGTGCGCATGTCTATGACCTCGCCATCCACCCGCAGCCGGATGCGCAAGCCCCGCGTGATGCGCAGATCCAAATCCCCATCCAGCCGAGTAGCCAATGGCAGGTTGGTCGCATCGCTCGCGTCCAGCCTGATGCCCGCTTCGTCAAGCGCCTCGCCGACTGTCTCAGCGGCCGTGGCAATGGTCACCATAGCGCCAGCATCGCGGATGCGCAGCTGCACAGCGCGGCGGATCTCGATTTGGCTGGCCGGCACAGTCCAGTCAGGCAGCGCTTCCTGAAAAGCCAACGCGCCATTGACCCACACTTTGTCCTGCTCGCCCAACGAGATGCCAGCGAGGGACAAGATAGGCAGCGGCTCATGCAGCGCTGTTTGCAACTGGCTGGCACGCCCAGCGTCGATGATGCGGACTGTGCGCTGTGCCACCGGCGTCAACTCTGCTATGCTTGCGCCACCATCCGCCCAGCGCAGCAGTGTCGCCGCCAGCAAGCCGCCTGTGAAGAAGAGCGCGCAGCCGCAAAAGACGATGATGAGCAACAGCAGGATGCGCCTGCCCCGGTTTGCATTCATGCAACAAATGGTACACGGAGATTCAGGCTTGCGCAGGCAATAGGCCTCGCCTATCATGCCTAATGAGACCGTGTATCACTAAGGAGTTGTGAAGATGAAAAAACGAATAGTCGCCCTTGCCATGCTGGCGCTGCTTCTCGGCGTCAATGTCGGCGCCCAATCTGCCAAACCGGTCGTGATTGCCTCGCACAGCATCTTGGCGGATGTGGCGCGCCATGTCGCCGGTGATCACCTCGATGTCCGCACGCTCATCCCGGCGGGCAGCGACCCGCACCACTTCATCCCCACGCCCAGCGACCTGGCGGCTGTTGCCGAAGCCGATCTGGTGCTCATCAACGGCATCGGCTACGAAGAAACTTTGCTGGAAGCCATCGAAAATGCCGGCGCAGATGTCAACATCGTTGTGGCCTCCGCCTGCATTGATGTTCGTTCCGCCGGCGGGCATGACGATCATGACGAACATGCCCACGATGACGAGCATGACGAGCACGCGCACGATGACGAAGACGAGCACGCGCATGATGATGATGACAAGCACGCGCATGATGATGATGACGAGCATG